>NZ_JACJSE010000002.1:0-300000 GCF_014698045.1 Aulosira sp. FACHB-615 | reverse complement strand
TGAATATAGCATTCACACTTCACACTTTATAGATTATGAAACTAAAACGCCGTCAATTTTTATCTTTAGGTAGTTTGGGAGCAGTTGGTACAGGAATTATCGGTTGGGCTTTAACTCATCACAATAATTCTTCTGATGATTTTGTCGCCATAGCAGCTAAACCCGCAAAAAAAGATTTACTCTTGCGTTTTGTGTCTGTGGCAGATACCGGAACTGGTACCAAAGGACAATATGCTGTAGCTGAAGCTATGAATTTTTATCACAAACAAAACCCTTATAACTTAGTGGTTTTAGCTGGCGATAATATTTATAACAATGGCGAAATCGAAAAAATCAATGCAGTTTTTGAACGTCCTTATCAACCTTTACTCAAAAAAGGTGTTAAGTTTTACGCTTGTTTAGGTAATCACGACATTCGGACAGCTAACGGTGAACCGCAACTTAAATACTCTGGCTTTAATATGCAGGGAAAACGTTACTACACATTTCGCCGTAATCAAGTCCAATTTTTTGCTTTAGATACTAACGGTAATGCTGATTGGAAAAAACAACTACCTTGGTTAGAACAAGAATTAAGCCGCAGTGATGCACCTTGGAAAGTTGTATTTGGTCATCATCCGGTTTATGCTTCTGGTGTTTATGGTAATAACCCAGAGTTTATTAAAGTTTTTACACCTTTGTTTCAAAAATATGGTGTGCAACTTTATATTAATGGTCATGAACACCACTATGAACGGACTAAATCTATTAATGGCACTACTTATTTAATTACTGGCGGTGGTGCTGGAACTCGCCCTGTTGGTCGTTCTGAATGGACAGCATATTCGGCTTCTAGTTTGAGTTTTGCAGCTTATGAAGTGTATGCCGATAGAATCGAAGTTAAGGCTATTGGTACTGATAATCGTGTTTTTGATCAGGGGATTATTCCGATTAAAAGTGCTTAGTTAAGTCAGTAAAAATCTCGCGCAAAGGCGCGATCGCACCTACCAATGAATACACCAAATTATGCAAATTACTGCTGAATTTGGCAAGGGCTGAAAGATTTGCGATGCAAAGATGAAGCGCCGTATTCTCGCAACGCCTGTAAATGTTTTGGGCTACCGTATCCTTTATTCTTTGCCAAATCGTACTGGGGATACTTTGCGGCTAAACGCAGTATCAACTCGTCACGCCAAACTTTAGCAACAATACTAGCAGCTGCGATGGAAAGCGATCGCTCATCTCCTTTGACTATTGTTTGTTGGGGTATGTGCAAATCTTTCATTGCTTGATTGCCATCAACCAAGCAAATTACAGGCTGTACTTTCAATTTGAGTACAGCCCGTTTCATGGCTAACAGTGTTGCCTGCAAAATATTTATTTGATCAATCTCCGCAGTTGCAGCAAAGCCGATTCTCCAGTCTGTTGCTAATTCACAAATTTGTGCGGCTAATTTCGCTCTTTTAGAACTGGAAAGCTTTTTACTATCTTTAACTCCAGCTGCAATCAATTGGGTGAAAGCATCTGCTGGGAGAATGACGGCTGCTGCAACTACAGGGCCAAATAAAGCACCACGTCCGACTTCATCGATGCCGGCAATTAAGCCAGACATCCCCGCTAAAGTGGACGAAAACTCCAGCCATTCCAGTTCACCTAAATTTGGTAGGGAATTAACAGCAGTTTGTTGAATCTCTACCATAAAGCATCTTAACTTTCTTCAGAACCAGATTCTACAGCCGAGGAACGACGACGGCGGCGGCGGCTACCTGTAGCAGTCAAATTTGCTTCCGTGTCTTCAGGGGTGGGTGCAAATCCCTCTGACTCTATTGGTTCTTCGGGTAAAGATTTTGCCTCTGGTTCTACAGGTGGTGGGGCGATGGGTTGAGTGAAAGTTTCAGGAATAGCCACCTCGGCAGGCGGTGGTGATAATGTGCTTGTTCCTTGTCCTGGCTGAACAATGTTAATAATCACTGATTTGGGATTTTTCACTTCCCTATCCAATTTCACTAAGGGGGAGATTCCCATCAATGCAAAAACATCTTGTTCTTCTATAGTCATTTCTACAGTTCTAATTTCCGGTGGTTCTACCACTGGTTTGACTGGTTCTGTTTTGATGACTTTATTGCGTTCGACTCTTTCTGTCCAACCTGATTTACCTAATGTGGGTGCAGGAATATCTGGTGTTGGGCTTAAGTCAACTTCATTATCCAGGTCTAGATCAGTATCACTATCAAAACCGAGAGAATTAGGTGCTAGGCGTGACTCATCTTTTCCATTTGCGCCATTAATCCCAATTCTGCGGCGACGGGTGCGGTTACCACGTTTATTGTTATCACCCAGTTCGTGATAGCTGGGATGATTAACTAAATTTAAGGCACTTAAATCGCCATCATTATCAAAACTATCACCAAAGCTATCAAAGCTTTCTCTCGGTTCAGAAATCCGCGCTACGGGTAAACGAGGTTCTCTTTGTGGTAAAGGTACAAAACGTTCTGGTAATTCTGCTGGTGTGGGTAAGCGGGTTTCGGTTTCGCCGGGGAGATGGACAATGTGACCTAAGCCACCGCAGGTTGGACAAGTACCGCCAAACAATTCGTAAATGTTTTGACCTTGGCGCTTGCGAGTCAGTTCGACTAAACCGAGTTCGGTGAGTTGGGCAATTTGGGGACGGGCTTTATCGGCTTTCAGGGCTTTGTTGAAATGTTCCAGGACGTGTAATTGGTCACGCCGTGATTCCATATCAATGAAGTCAACCACAATTACCCCAGCAATATTCCGCAGTCGCAATTGACGGGCAATTTCTGTGGCGGCTTCGCAGTTTGTCCACAATACTGTTTCTCTGGCTGTGGCCGATCGCGTGAAGGAACCAGAGTTAACATCAATTACGGTGAGGGCTTCTGTAGGTTCAATAATAATGTAACCACCAGAAGGTAAATCGACTCTTGGTTTGAGGGCTTCTCGAATCGCGGCATTGATGCGGAAATACTCTAATATGGGTGAGCGATCGCGGTGATGATCAATCAACAATCCTTGGGGTGTTTGTCCGCCACTCCAGTTCTGCAAATACTGTTTTACCCGCTTCAAGCCAGTGCTGGAATCAACCACAATTCGGTTGACATCTGCACCATACATATCCCGCAATACCCGTTGAATAAAGTCATCATCTCGATTTAATAGGGCTGGCGCACGAGTTGATTGTGCTTCTTGTTGAATTGCTTCCCATTGTTTTTGCAGCAATTCCAAGTCTTCCATGATGGCTTCTTCGGGCTTGCCTTCGGCTTCTGTACGTACCAACAAACCCATCCCCGCCGGTTTGATTAAAATTGCTAACGCCCGGAGGCGATTGCGTTCATTTTCACTTTTAATCCGGCGGGATAAATTCACGCCCCGACCATAAGGCATCAGTACTACGTAGCGTCCAGGCAAAGTAATGTTACCAGTGAGCCGCGGCCCTTTTGTTCCGGTTGGCTCTTTCATTACTTGCACCAGCACTTTTTGTTGCGGTGCTAATAACTCTGTAATGGCGGCGGCTGTTCGCTTTAACCTTAATGGGCCTAAGTCCGTAACATGAATAAAGCCATTGCGCTCTGGATCACCAATATTTACAAAAGCTGCATCAATTCCGGGTAAGACGTTTTCTACTACACCTAAGTAGATATCACCGATTTGGTGATGGCCTGTGGCTACAACCAGTTCTTGTATTTGATCTTCAGAAAATACGGCAGCAATTTGATGCTGCTCTGCGATGATAATTTGTTTTGGCATTCAATTTCCTCAAAAATTGGCAGCACTGGCGTAGTTCTGGCGGTTGGTCATATCCCTCACCCCTGCCAGCTACTAAAGGTACTGCTGATAATAAAATTTGTGAAGCCGAGCTTCAAAGTTAAAGAGTTAATGACTGAGTAATTGCGTTGACACGCCTGTTTATTCCAGAACGGCTGCATATTGTTTAAGTAAATAAATCAACCGTCCGTGGTTGATTTTTGATGCGATACCCGCACCACCTAGGGATTGGGTATTCAGCAGGTGTTTAAAAAAATATAGCGTGAGACTTGCCGACGGAGCCTGCTTTTAAGTTACTAGTTCACCCAAGTTGCTATCAAGAGAGGCTGTTTTTAATCCGCTTCAGCTTGTCTGGGATAAAATCCTAGAAGTTGCTCTCTAGTATCTTTGCTTCTGCTCCCTGAGTATAGGGGGTAGTGAACTAGTGAATTCAATGCAGCGCCAGAAAATTTCTCTTCACCTCATTCTAACGCAACCTTGCTAAAAATCAATTCCCACGATGTGCTACATCCGGGTAACTACTAGCAAGTTACCTTTTAGGGATTATACTCCCAAAATTAACTGATTGCGGTGAATTTGCCGAAGTTGAAATTCTTGATTTGCAACTACTTCCAGCATAGATAGGACTTGCTCAGGACGCAAGGAAACACCGTCATTGCGGCAACTACCTAGAGAACGCAGAATAGCGGTAGATTCAGCGACACTGTTGTTAATTTTTACTAATGATAATTCCAACAGGCGATCGCGCAGATTTACTATTTGAGTTTTACCCGATTTATTGGTTTGCTCTAGGTTAATTTCTTCCTTGGCCAATAGGACATCAATCCATTCTTGCCATTGTGCAGCTGTGGCTTCATTCGCAACTGCTACCGTAATCAAGTATTCGGCTGCGGCTAAGGCTTGGTTTGCCGATGGAGATTTTAAATCTATCTCTGCTACTTGATATATCGGTATATCGCTGGGCAGTTCCTCGGCTAACTTTGCCTGAAAAGTTTCCGTGTCTACTGGTGTGGTTAACTCAAAATCAACAATTTCGCCACTGCTAGTAGCACCTAAAGGTAAAGCACTGGCAATCATAATCCGGGGGTTTGGGTGAAATCCACCAGTGTAAGCGACGGGCAAACTCGCGCGGCGCACAACTCGGTCAAGTAACCGCAGCAAATCAAGATTGCCTAGCAAAGCCATGTCACCTTGCTTCCCAAACCAGACACGCAATCTTTGGACTTTGGTCGTATTCGGAACAAACTCACCTGCAAATTGAGGTATTGGTGGCGGCTCAATCACAATATTATGGCCGAAGTCTGTGCCGCAGACACCGCAATGGGAACAACCTTCAAAGGAGCAATCGGGAACAATTGCTGCTTCTAAGGCGCGTTGCAAGTCTTGTTTCAACCATTTTTTATCGATGCCGGTATCAATATGATCCCAAGGGAGGGGGGTATCTAGGGAATTGGGAGTCGGGAGTTGGGAGTTGGGGGAATCTTTGTCTTGTGAATGAAACAAATTCCATTCGCCGTTTTCGACTTGGCGGTATTTCCAGTCTAGACCTGCTTGGGCGATCGCATTACCCCAGGCGGTGAAGGCTTTATCTAAACTGTCATACCAAGAATCCATACCTGCACCTAATTCCCAGGCGCGGCGGACAACTTGACCCAAAGTGCGATCGCCTCTACCAATAAAGTCTTCCATTGCCGAAATGCGGACATCGGTGAAGTTGACTTTCACTCCCCGTATCCGGCGAAATTCTTGCCGCAGTAGGTTTTGTTTGCGTTCAAATTCCGCAGTGGCGACGGAGTGCCATTGAAATGGTGTATGGGGTTTGGGCGTAAAGTTGGAAATTGTCAGGTTAAAGTTAAGCGGTCTTCTGCCTTGACCCCGACATTCTCTTTGTAGCCAACGGACTGTTTCAGCAATGCCTAAAACATCTGCATCTGTCTCACCCGGCAAACCAATCATAAAATAGAGTTTGATTTTATCCCAGCCTTGTTCCCAAGCTGTTTTCACACCTCTTAATAATTCTTCATTGGTCAAACCTTTATTCACAATATCCCGCATTCTTTGGGTTCCGGCTTCTGGTGCAAAGGTTAAGCCACCTTGGCGTGTACCACCGAGAATGTTGGCAATGTTCTCATCAAATCTATCTACACGCTGACTTGGTAAAGACAGGGAAATGTTTTCATTTTTTAACCGATTTTTAATTTCCATCCCCACCGCCGGTAGGGCTAAATAATCGGAACAACTCAGGGATAGTAAAGAAAATTCATTGTAACCAGTCGCCCGCATTCCCTGTTCAATGGCATCTACCACTTTTTCAGGTTCCACATCTCGCGCCGGACGGGTAAGCATTCCTGGTTGACAAAAGCGACAGCCACGGGTACAGCCACGACGAATTTCAATTGTTAGGCGATCGTGTACTGTTTGGACGTAGGGAACTAAGCCAATAGAATAGGCGGGTATGGGTGTGGCAACTCTTCTGATTATCCGTTTTGGCAAATCGGGGCGGTTAGGATGGACTGAGCCATCGGTTGCCAGATCGTAAAATTGGGGAACGTACACCCCTGGTATTTGTGCCAAGTCGAGTAATAAGTCGCGGCGACTCAAATTGGCTTGCTTGCCTTCTTCCAAAACCATACCGATTTCGGGTAAGAGTTCTTCGCCATCACCCAAAGCGAAGAAGTCAAAAAAGTCGGTGTAGGGTTCCGGGTTTGAGGTTGCTGTTTGTCCCCCAGCAAAGATGAGGGGATAATTCCCGGTGGCTCGTTCTTGCCATGTCAGGGGAATTCCTGCTAAATCCAACATTTCTAAGATGTTGGTTGCACCCAATTCGTAACTGAGACTAAAACCTAAGATGTCAAATTCTGGTAGCGATCGCTTAGACTCTACAGCAAACAAGGGGGTGTTTGTTTCCCTTAACTTTGCTGCTAAGTCTGTACCAGGGAGGTAAGCGCGATCGCATAATTGGCGCGGTTGGGCATTCAAAATGTTATAGAGAATGATATGCCCCAAGTTGGACGAACCAACTTCATAGACTTCTGGGTAGGTTAATACCCATCTGACAACTGCCGTTTCCCAAGGCTTATGTACTGCTAGGCGTTCGTTACCGAGGTAACGCGCGGGTTTTAGAATATCCGATGTAATTAATTTTTCTACTGCAACAGCCACTGTGCTATCTTCTAGCTACTTTTATGATTTACAGATAATCACCTCCAACCTTAGCACTGATTTGGTCGCAGCATAGTCTTATCTTTGTAACTGAAAACATCCTTTACAAACCCTTGCTACAAAGATTACTTACATGCTAGATTTATGGGTTAACCGATACTAATTCAGCATTATCTGCAAACTCAAACACCTCATCAAGTTGAGTTAATTCAAAGATAATTTTCAAGGCTGGAGACACAGAACATAACCTTAAGCCCCGTTCCAAGTTTTGCGCCAGCTTCAACGCAGACACCAACGCCATTAAGCCGGCACTATCTAGTGACTCCACTGCTGCCAAATCCACAAGTAAGATTGCGACATCATTAGCCGTTAATGCTGTGGTTAAATCTCGTTCAAGTTCCAATGCGTTGGCGGCATTGAGTTTGCCCTGTAGACGAATCACTGCAATTTTTGGGCATTCCAGCACTGCTTGCATATTGACATCCTAAATTAGAGTTATTAAATCTTTCACCTGAGATTTATTTGAACATAATCTCTTTTTTTAAACATCGACCATACGTCTTACATCTCTTTGCTGAATCTTTATCACTGAAGGGTATATCTTTAAAGATTGTCATAAATACAGGGTAAAATGTGTTCATATATACTTTTTTTTCATATTGCTTCTCAAACAATCAACATAGACAGCCACAAAATAAATTGCTCATTGGTAAATTTGCTGGAAAAGCCTAATTTAACGATACTTCAGCCAGTTCATCTGGACGGATAAAATGAGATAAAATCTGCTCATTGACGAAGAAAAAAGATCGGGCTAGAGGCAAATCAGTGAGCGAGATAAATGTGATCTAAATCACTAATTTTATAAATCTAGATCACAATTTTTACTTAGCTACATCCCAGATAATTTAGTATTACCTAAAATGGGTTAATCAATATGAGAACGAGTAAGTATGCTATTCGCCAACTGGTAGAAAAGGCTCTTGATATTAAAAAATTAACTCCAGAGATAGAAAATGAAATTAACTCCGAATTAACTCAAAATGGTTATATTTCGGATGTAGACTACGAAGCTTTGGAATTATTAATGGCCGAAATGGATGCTGGCAGAATCAAGCTAGTTCCTAGCTGGGGATATTAATCTTTAGTCATTGGTCATTTGTTATAGCAATTCATTTCTAATGTCTAACCCCTAGCCTGGGAAATTTTCTGTGAGATTTACTGTTTAGTTACCTGGTGTGGCGTAAACTGTGCTAGTTAGCATTAATGTTTGCATTAATATTAAGTCGCCATGCACTTCGCTAAACGCCTAGAAAAAATTCCTCCCTACCTCTTTGCTGAAATTAACCGTAAACGAGCAAAACTCGTCGCCGAGGGAGTTGATATCATTAATATGGCAATAGGCGACCCCGATAAACCGACCCCAGCACATATTCTCCAGGTGATGCACGCGGCAATTGACAATAGTGCCACCCATAACTATCCGCCCTACGAAGGAACACAAGAATTTCGGCAAGCGGCTGCTAAGTGGATGGAACGTCGGTTTGGGGTAACTGATTTAAATCCAGATACAGAGGTTGTAGCATCTATCGGTTCTAAAGAGGCGATACATAATACTTTTTTAGCTTTTGTGGAGGCGGGAGACTATACACTCATCCCCGATCCTGGGTATCCGGTGTATCGCACTTCTACAATTTTTGCTGATGGCGAACCATTCACAATGCCACTGAAGGCAGAAAATCAGTTTTTACCAGATTTAAACGCAATTCCTGAAGAAATTGCCCAAAAAGCCAAGCTGTTGTGGATTAATTACCCCAATAATCCCACTGGGGGAGTTGCCACACTTGAGTTTTTTGCCGAATTAGTAGATTTTTGTAAGCAGTACAACATCTTGCTGTGTCATGACAATGCTTACTCAGAGATGGCATACAACGGCTATAAACCGCCGAGTGTGTTGCAAGTTCCTGGGGCGAAGGATATCGCCATTGAGTTTCACAGTTTGTCGAAGTCTTACAATATGACAGGCTGGCGGGTTGGTTTTGTTGTGGGGAATGCGCTGGGTATTCAGGGTTTAAGGCAAGTTAAAACCAACGTTGATTCGGGAGTGTTTAAGGCTATTCAAACAGCTGCGATCGCAGCTTACAATACTTCAGAAGCCGAACTGCAAACTTTGATGTCTGTTTATCAAAATCGTCGTGACACCATCGTTAAAGGATTGCAATCTTTAGGATGGCCGATTCAACCACCAAAAGCTACCCTTTATGTATGGGTTCCTGTTCCTGCTGGCTATACTTCTGCGGAATTTGTAAATTTACTGCTTGACAAATGCGGCATTATGGTGGCTCCAGGTAGTGGTTACGGTGTATCTGGTGAAGGCTTCTTCCGTATTGCTTTAACTATCTCTGAAGAACGAATGGAAGAAGCCATTGAGCGAATGAAGGATGCTGGTATTTGTTACTAAAAAAGTCTGAAGTGTGAAGTGTGAAGTGTGAAATATCGGCGTTGCTGACAAACTCATTAACCTCTCTGCGCCTCCGCGCCTCTGCGTGAGATGAATATCCTGAAATCATGCAATTATGAAGTCTAAAATTTCATACTTCATACTTCACACTTCAGACTTTCGACTTTGCCACATCTGCTGGATAAATTGTTGCAGTTGTTGTTTAGCCGCCAAGTCTGGTTCCCCTTTTGGTTCTTTGACTAAAACCTGACTCAACAGGGTAATTACTTCCGTGTCTAATGCAGGGCGAAATAATTGGAGAGGCCAAAGCAAGTCAGATGCGTCTCGCAAGTCTGTAATTAGTGGTGGTTCTTGAGTATGGTTAGCCAGTAGTAAAGGACGCACCCAACACAACTGACGGGACACAACAACTTCAATCACTTCCGCATACAAATTCTTGTCACTATGCGCTAAAGACACAATTTGTCCTGGTTGAAATTCTGGGTGTGCATCCATAATCATGTAGCTAGGGTAGTAGCAAAGATAATTGTGCAGCTTTTCTCATTTTAATTGGCAGAATGGGCTAGTACAAAAAGGTGGAAGTCGGAAATCCAAAAAGTAGCGTTAATTAAATTTGTTGGGTTGGTATGTTTTGTAGTTCTCATTTGCTGGGGTTAATTGCGGTTCACCCAAATTTGGAGTTTGCGAGACATTCATTTAAGCTCAGAGTTCATACAGTAAGAACTTGTCAAGGCGAGGCTAAAATAGTAATTTACGTGTAAATTGGTCGAACTTTAAATCTTATGACTTCTGCTACTCCAGTCAAAACTGAGTACGAAGCGATTATTGGTCTAGAAACCCATTGTCAGCTCAGTACGAATACCAAAATTTTCTCTAGTAGCTCTACGGCGTTCGGTGCTGATCCAAATACTAACATTGACCCCGTGTGTATGGGATTACCTGGGGTTCTGCCCGTACTTAACGAAAAAGTCCTAGAGTACGCGGTAAAAGCAGGTTTAGCGTTGAATTGCCAAATCGCTAAATATAGCAAATTTGACCGTAAACAGTATTTTTATCCTGATTTACCGAAAAACTACCAAATTTCTCAATATGACTTACCCATTGCGGAACATGGTTGGATCGAAATTGAGTTGGTAGATGCTGATGGTAATCCTGTCCGCAAACGTATTGGAATTACCCGCCTGCACATGGAAGAAGATGCAGGTAAATTGGTACATGCGGGAAGCGATCGCCTGTCTGGTTCCAGCTATTCTTTAGTAGACTACAATCGTGCAGGTGTACCCTTAGTAGAAATTGTCTCGGAACCTGATATTCGTTCGGGACAAGAAGCCGCAGAATACGCCCAAGAACTCCGCCGGATTATGCGCTATCTCGGTGTGAGTGACGGGAATATGCAAGAAGGATCATTGCGTTGCGACGTAAATATTTCTGTGCGTCCCGTCGGACAAGAAAAATTCGGGACGAAGGTAGAAATTAAAAATATGAACTCCTTCAACGCCATTCAACGGGCGATTGAATACGAGATTGAACGTCAAATTGCGGCTGTGGAAGCCGGAGAACGCATCATTCAAGAAACGCGGTTGTGGGAAGAAGGTTCACAACGCACGATTAGTATGCGGACAAAGGAAGGTTCTAGCGATTATCGCTACTTCCCCGAACCTGATTTAGCCCCCATTGAAGTCACCGATAGTCAATTAGAATCATGGCATAGCGAACTACCAGAACTCCCCGCCCAAAAGCGTCATCGCTACGAAACTGAACTAGGACTTTCGGCTTATGATGCACGAGTCTTGACAGAAGAGCGTTACGTATCAGAATATTTTGAAGCAGCGATCGCATCTGGCGCAAGCCCCAAAGCCGCAGCTAACTGGATTACTCAAGATATCGCCGCATATCTCAACAAGCAAAAACTCAGCATTTCTGATATTGCTTTAACTCCAGCGAACTTGGCTGAAGTTATCACCCGCATCGAGACTGGCAAAATTAGCAACGCCCAAGCTAAAGAAAAATTGCCAGATTTACTCCAAGGTGTGACTCCAGAAAAAGCCTTTGCTGGTCAAGAGTTAATCACTGACCCCAGTGTCCTAGAACCCATTGTTGATGAAGTGATTGCGGCTAACCCCAAAGAACTCGAAAAATATCGCAACGGTAACACCAATCTCAAAGGCTTCTTTGTGGGACAAGTGCTGAAAAAGACTAGCAAACGTGCTGATCCGAAATTAACTAACGAACTGGTGGAGAAAAAGCTCAATGCCTAGTATGAAAGAAAGTCAATGCCCTCAAATCAAGCATTCTGACCAGTTTTAGTTCAGTAATTTCTTTACAGTATATTTACTAAAAATACCATCTACTCAGTAATAGCCCTCACAATTAAAAGGCTATTCTATTGTTAGTAGATTCACCCTAATGCTTCGGAGAGTTGCCTCAGCTGCTCTCCTTATTTATTAATGAGAAAGTTATGTTTCTCTCACATAAAAAATCTTGATTTGGCATAGCTATATTCATTGAAGTGATAACAGTATTGATCGTATGACTTACGCAAAAAACAAAAAAAGAAGGTTTTATCACAGGGTGCAGGGGTATGAGGGTATAAGGGTGTAAGTATTCAAAACCCTTACACCCCATACTCTTTCACCCCCATACCCAATTCCTACAGACAAGTTTGGTGCGTAAGTCCTGGATTGCTCAAAGTATTCAATTGATTGGCTTTATACTCGACATCTAGCAGACAGCACCCAAAAATTTACAAGCAGCATAACAGTTAACTACTAGGTTGTTTTTCCCAAAACTCTTGTTTAACCAAAAAAACGAATGATATCTCATCCAAGCTCACCATAATAGCCAATGTGCATTTTGAAATGTGACACAGACTAGTAATAAAATTTACCATTTTCATTTAAAATTTTATATCTCAGTAATCTAAGGGTAAATTCTTAACAATATTTATACAAAAAAACAAATAATGGGTGATACTCCTCATGGCAAAAATGATATGCTGTGTTAAGTAGATGCACCCTGATGATCTGGAGAGCTGCTCAAGTGGCTCTCCTTTTTCAATCAAAAAGCTGAGTGCCGAGAAAGCGAACATACCGGAATCAAAGGCGTTTAATAATAATAGGACTTACGCAGTAAGACGAAATATCAAGGGTTTAAGGGTGTAGGGGTATAGGGGTGTATGTATCTAAAACTCTTACACCCCATACCCTTTCACCCCTAAACCCCACCTCCACAGACAATCTTGGTGCGTAAGTCCTATTCAAGTATTGTTAGTTCGTCTAGCTAAGTTGGCAACCATAAACACCAATTGGGTTAACTCGACGGGTTTAGGAATGTACATTTGAAAGCCTGCTTTCCTAGATTCTTGGATATCAATACTATTGGCATACCCTGTCATTGCGACTGCGGGAATTTCTCCCCCAGCCTCAGCACTAAGAGAGCGCACTCGCCGGATCAAAGTATAGCCATCTTGGTTCGGCATTCCAATGTCAGACAATAGCAAGTCATACATCTGTGGTTGGCTTGTGAGTATTGAGAATGCTTCATCAGCAGATGTGACAGCAGTTACTTCAGCCCCGTAATCTTTTAGTATCATCTTCGTTAATTCACGTATATCGGCATCGTCATCTACGACCAGTACGTGCAAACCTTCCAGGGAAGGAATGTTATCAACGGATATTTCCGCATCGTCAGCAATATCTATCACCTCTGGCTCACAAGAGCTAACATCCTCCTCAAGATTGCTGTTCAGTGGTAGCTTAACGATGATAGTTGTTCCTAAGCCTATACCTGGACTTTCTGCCTGAACCGTGCCGCCATGAAGTTCGACTAGATAACGGACAAGGGACAGCCCTATCCCCAGCCCTTGATTAGCACGAGTTTTGCTACTGTCAGCTTGGCGAAACCGCTCAAAAACATAAGGGAGAAAATCATTAGTTATGCCAATACCTGTGTCACTAACTCGAATCTGGGCTTGGGAATTAACTTCCTCCAGTGTGATCACCACACGTCCCTCAGCAGGTGTAAACTTGATGGCATTAGAAAGCAAATTCCAGATTATCTGCTGCAATCGCGCCCCATCCCCCAGTACCTGTCCCATTGGTTGCAGGTGGCATTCAATTTGAAGATTTTTTGCTTCTGCTGATAATCTAACTATCTCAAGGGCTGCCTCAATCACAAAGCGGAGATCAATTGGATAAATATTCAGATGCAGTTTGCCAGTGGTAATCCGCGAGATATCGAGAAGATCCTCAATCATTTGGACTTGCGCTCTAGCACTACGCTGGATCATGTCAACGGCTCGATTCATTTGAGCAGTATCAAAGTTTTGCTTCTGGAGTAAATCAGACCATCCCAGAATATTGTGGAGGGGGTTGCGAAGTTCGTGGGATAAAAGAGATAAAAACTCATCCTTCGTTCGGTTAGATGCCTCCGCTTCTAAGCGGGCTGACTGCTCTTGAGCTAATAACTGGGCGCGTTCTTCCTCAAACAACTTCTGCTGTGTAATGTCATGAAGTGCCAGCAAAATCATCTGCTGATTTCCTGGTTGTAAAATTTTATAGCCATTGAGCAATATAGTCTTTTGCCCAATTTTTTCAAAATCACAGCAAACTTCAAAACCTTCAATTTGAGTGTTATGAGTGAGAATTTCTTCCAGGATAGATTGCACTTGGGGAATATTCCAGTGACCATTTCCTAGCTCAAAAATTAATTGCTGTTCTGTCTGGGCGGGCGTTACCTGAAACATTCGATAAAAAGCCCGATTGCTTTTGATAACTTGTAAGTCAGCATTGAGAACTACTAAAGGTTCTGGCATAGTTTCTACCACAGCCTCAGCATAATCAAGGGCTTGTTGAAGCTGCTGTGTACTGCGTTTGAGGGCATCAATATCCATGAACACCATCACTACGCCATCAATTTGATTTTCTGTAGTTCTGTAAGGTCGAATTCGCAGATTGTACCAACGTCCCTCAGTGTCTTGCGCCTCTAATTCTTTGAGATTTAAGGTATCAATTACCTCTATAATCAACGACTGTAAATTAGGAACTTCAATAGTAGAGCGGATATCACTTAGTGGTCTTCCCACATCGGTGGGAATCAAATTCAGTAAACGCTGTGCGGTTGGTGTGAAACGCCGAATCCGTAAATCGTTAGTCAGTATGAGAATGGGAATATTCACACTACTGAGTAAATTCAACAGGTCATTATTGACATTGTGTAATTCAAGATTGCGACTTTGCAGTTCTTGATTAGTTGTATGTAATTCTTCGTTGGTTGCTTGTACCTCTTCTTTGGCGGTTTGCAACTCTTCATTAGTACTTTGTAGTTCCTCATTGCTGGAGAGGATTTCTTCATTTGCTACTTTCAGGTGTTGAGTGGTGGCTTCATGCTCCTGACTAATCAATTGCAAATATTCTTGAGTAGCAGCAAGTTCTTGTTTGGTAGTTGCCAGTTCTTGTTGGAGTCGGAGTATTTCCTCTGTACCCACTTGTTCTACATTTCCAGGTTTGATGCTTAGTTGTGGATTTGTTAGGGCAGGTACATCTTCAAATAAAACAAGAAAGCCACGAGTTTCCCCTGAATCAGGCTGAAACGGAATTACCTCAACGTTGACTTTCCTAGATGGCTCACTTCCTTCTATCTGTATCTGTTCCTTTCTCACAGAAATATTCTGCCGTTTGGCCTGATGAATCGCAGTACGCAACTCTTCCAGCAGTCCTTTTCGGGCCATTTTGAACAAATTAAAACTGGGAACACCAGGGGCTGGTCTGAGATAGGGACTGGTTTCTCCGCGAAATTGCAGAATATCCATATTGTCATTAATCATTACGCCCACTGGGACATAACGATTTAAAAGAATTTGGTCAGCTTGTTTATTTAAGTAAGTAATATCCCAAGTCTTATGACTCATGGTCTTATCAGCAGCTATTTTCGCTACAGGATAGTTGCTGGTTGCAAAGTTAAAGTTAAGTGGAGTGGGTATTAATTTTTTGGTATAAATATTGTTTTTTCTGTCTGCTAAAGTAAATAAGTTGGAAAATTCTCCTGCACTTTCGGCAACACCTAACATCAAAAACCCAGTGGGCTTGAGACTGTAATGAAAAATGGGCATTACCTGCTTTTGCAAAACAGATTCAAAGTAAATCAGGACATTACGACAACTAATGAGATCCAGATTGGAAAATGGCGGTTCGCTGATCAGGTTTTGTTTAGCAAAAACACAAAGTTCCCGAATCGGCTTGCTGATTTGATAGCCACTCTCTACTTGATTAAAGAAGCGTCTTAGCCGTTCTGCTGAGACATCAACTATTTGGCTTGGTTTGTAGATACCTAAGCGGGCTTTTTCAATTGCTGTCTCATTAATATCTGTGGCAAAAATTTGAATAGCAGGTTTGGGAAGCACATTTTCCAAAAATTCCATTAAAGAAATAGCAATGGAATAAACTTCCTCCCCAGTTGCACAGCCTGGTATCCAGATCCGAATCGGCTCATCAACTGATTTCCCCTGAGATATTACCGGAAAGACTCGCTCTTTCAAAGCCTGATAAGCGTCTGGATCACGGAAAAAACTGGTGACACTGATTAAGATTTCGTAGTACAGTGCTTGCACTTCATCTGGATGATTTTGCAGATATTCTACGTAATCTTCTAGACTTTCCAAGTTATACAGCACCATCCGCCGAGCAATTCGTCGCTTTATGGTTGTTTGCTTATAATGCGTAAAGTCAACACCAGTGGCGGTGAACAGCATTGCAAAGATTGTCGGCAAAGCAGCCTCACTTTTAGGCAGTGGCTCAACTGTTTGTGAAGAAAGCGGATGGGTAACATTGGGATGGCGAGCAATCTTTGCTAGTTCTTCAGCAATTTTGTGCGGTGGTAGAATAAAGTCAACATCACCAGTAGCGATCGCAGTATTCGGCATACTACTGAATTGTGCCGATGCTTCACACTGAGCAAAGGTAATACCACCAGCCGCCTTAATTGCTTCTGAGCCTTGTGCGCCATCTCCATCACTTCCTGATAAGACAACACTGATGGCTTTGCTTCCTATTTCTGCCGCCAACGAAGCAAAAAAAGCATCAGCCGGCATATATTTGCCATGAATTTTCTCACGGGGCGCGAGTTGCAACACCCCTTTAAGCAGCGTCATCTTCCGGTTCGGGGGAATGACATATACTTGGTTCGGCTCGACAAGCATCCCATTCTGCACTTCACAGACGGGCATCTGGGTTGTTTTTGCCAGAATCTCAGTTAACAGGCTCTTCTGATTCGGATCTAAGTGCTGAATCAGTACAAATGCCATTCCAGTGTCGATGGGTAAGTGACTCAGTAGCTGTGTAAATGCTTCTAATCCTCCCGCAGAGGCCGCAATTCCGACTATAGGAAATAAATTATTGCTTTTATCTTGCTGCTTCTGTGTCAATTTTTCAACAGCCATAGAATCTGAGGGTGATGACGCAGAAGATTGGTTAGGGTTCATTGTATTAGGGAATACAATACTAGAAAATTTAACTTTCTAGTGTATTCAATAGTTATATCCCTAGTGTAGCAAAATTTTTCTCCTAACTTACATCTGCAATGGTTTTAGCTCTATTAACTTTCAGGTTATAACCCATCCATTCAGTACCTCTTAACCCATGAATCGCAGCAATTTCTTCAGTATCTGTTGCCATTTCTACAACTGCAAAGCCTCTTTTTTCACCTGTTTTCTGGTTAGTAGAAACTACAAGTCTCTTGATAGAACCATACTTTAAAAAAACTTGTCTAATATCATTATCTTCCACTTCATACGATAGATTCCCAATATAAACTGACATCAAATCTCTCCTAATTAAATAATGTTATTGAGGTAAATAAAGCCACTTTTTCAAAACCAGATGCTGATGAAAATAACAGTTCCATCTAGAGCATTGACATACTGTTGATTGTTGCTTTAATAAAGTCACTTAGTAGTGAACTGTTCCATCAGGCATTTTTGTACCAGTCATTTCTGTTCTCCGCATATTTGCCCCATCTAAATCGGCCCCGTCTAAATCTGCCCCATCTAAATCTGCTCCATCTAAATCTGCCTGACTTAGCTTTGCTCCCTTTAAGTTAGCGCCACTCAAATCCGCTCCCCTCAAATCTGCTCCGGTTAGGTCTGTTTGAGCTAGGTTTACACCGCTCAATTTAGCTCCACCTAGCTTGACATAGCTTAAGTCTGCTCCACTTAAATTGGCGTTAGTCAAATCTGCTCCACTCAAGTCTGCTCCCACCATTTCTGCACTAATTAGGCAGACTTCAATCATTCGTGCATCAGCCAGGTTTGCCTGATTCAACTTAGCCTGACTAATATGTGCATCAGTTAAATCTGCCCCCCTTAAGTCTGCACTAATTAAGTGTGCGCCTATCAGGTGTACCCCAACCAGATTTGCGTTAGTCAGGCAAACCTGAATTAAGTTGACGTTACTAAAGTCCCGTTCTCCTGCTGCGTATCGGCTCAAAAATTCTTGAGTTTCCATAAAGAAAATAAATCTTTTGTTTTTTATCTATTAAGTAAATCTTATCTCTAAACAAATAAGTTTACTGTTAACTAATGTAAATATTTCTCAGTTATGGGCAAGAAAACTGATATCAATTCACCAAATGATTGAGATAAGTAACCACGCAAAATTAATTACAGTCATTGCGAGCGAAGCGAAGCAATCCCAGCCCTTGCGATTGCTTCATTTCGCTTCGCTCCATTCGCAATGACTTTGTGTAATTAATTATGTTTAACTACTTAAATATATAGACATAACCCAGATGCAGAAAGCATTTCCAATCCAAAATGGTATGGGCAGTTATGCTTCAGGGCAATTCTTGGTAATTAATTTAGTGAACTACCTACAGTTGTACACTGTAGGCTTCTTGCTGTTTCAGCTAAAAACCCGAAAAACTTTCACCAACATAATCTTCAAGAAAATGTTATGCTGGAATTAATGAGAAATATATTCGGCAATGTAAGAAGCCTGTGCCGCCTTCCCGGATCTAAATCTTTTCAAGTTAATTAATTCGGCAAATTCTTATGTCAGTTGATGTCAATAATTAGACTAAAGAAAAAAGCCATGTAGGCGTGTGCCATTAATTTTCATATAGCGTTTCTCGGTTGAGTGCAGTACAAGTAGATGGAGAAAAGAGGCTAGAGGCTAGGGAAATTTACCTCACTGGAATGAGAACCGCTATATATAGGAATCCGATTTGATTTATGAAAAAATTTAAGTATATGTAGGGTGCGTTACGCTATCGCTAACACACCCTACGTATCTGTTCAAAAATCAAGTAGGAATCCTATATCAGGAATTTTATTATTAACAATGCTTCTGTTTTTAACGCCTAATTCCCATTCATAGATGTTTTAAGAGTTCTTCTAGTTGACAGTAACTCGGACTGTGTTGAATTAATTAGAATATTCCTTCAAGAGTTTTCAGTATCTGTAGAAATAGCAAATTCCGGATCAGGAGCCTTATCAATATTAGCAAATGGGCAAAATGATCAAGGAGACGAAGAATGCAAATTTTATCAAATAAATCGAGACAATTACTAACTCATACTATAACTGATGATAGCCAAGGAAATACAACTACATACACATGGAATTGTATGTGGAGTCACCATATTTGCCCTTGCTGTTCATACGGTTTACTCCGTCATATAAGTAATAGTGGTATTTACTGGCGTTGTAGCCATTGTTATCAACAAATGCCTAATTGGGACTTGGGACATATCCAAGTACATAATCTAGTACAACAAGGTAAAAGTCAAAATTTAAATGTTCAGGAAGAAACAACCAGCAACGCCTGAGCTAGAAAAATAAATCTTACTCAGCACCCAGCACTCAGCACTCAGCACTAGTTAATTGGTATAATCCCCATTCAAACCGCTAAATATTTGTGGGGGAACGGAAAAATGGCAGACTGGCAAGAAATTACTGGTGGTGTGACTGCTCCTAAAGGATATCGAGCCGCAGGAATCACCGCAGGATTAAAACCATCGGGATTGCCAGATTTAGCTTTGATAGTATCGGATGTAGAGGCGATCGCAGCTGGTGTGTTTACCACATCTCAAGTTAAGGCGGCCTGTGTAGATTATTGCCGTCAACGCTTGCAAGCTAAAACCAGCGCCCGTGCTATTCTCTGTAACGCCGGACAAGCCAACGCTGCCACAGGTAGTCAGGGTGTGCGTGATGCTAATGAAAGTGCAGAGTTATTAGCCAAGGAATTAAATCTCTCTCCCGAATTGATTTTGCTGGCTTCTACTGGTGTAATTGGTCAACGCATCAAGATGGATGCCTTACGCAGTGGGATTCCCAAACTAGTAGCCAGCCTCTCGGAAACCGGTTCTGATGCGGCGGCTGGGGCAATTATCACCACAGATTTAGTCACAAAATCCATTGCCCTAGAAACAACTATAGGCGATCGCCCAGTCCGCATTGGTGGGATTGCCAAAGGTTCGGGGATGATTCACCCCAATATGGCAACAATGCTGGCATTTGTCACCTGTGATGCGGCTGTTTCCCCCCACCTTTGGCAGCAAATGTTGAGTAGAGCCGCCGATAAAAGCTTTAATTCCATTACAGTAGATGGCGACACCAGCACCAACGATAGTTTAATCGCCTTAGCAAATGGTCAATCCCGTACCCCAGCAATTACCGAGATGGGTGCAGAAGCCGAAAAATTAGAAGCGATGCTAACAGCAGTATGCCAGCATTTAGCTAAAGCGATCGCACGGGATGGTGAAGGTGCAACTTGTTTGGTAGAAGTGCAAGTCACTGGTACTCATGATGACCTCGCCGCCAGACAAATCGCCAAAACCATTGCGGGTTCATCCTTAGTTAAATCAGCAATTTTCGGTCGTGATCCCAACTGGGGACGCATCGCCGCCGCCGCCGGACGTGCAGGTGTACCCTTTGAGCAAGAAAACTTGCAAATTAAATTAGGAGATTTCTTACTGCTAGAAAATGGTCAACCTCTGCAATTTGACCGCGCCGCCGCCAGCGCATATTTAAAACAAGCAGCCACCGATTATCCAGTTGTGGATGTAGTAGCTACTAATAATAGTAATGATTTATCAGGCAATCGTAGCAATATCAAAACGCAACGCTTAGATAATCCTGTAATTATTGCTGTTAGCGTTGGTAATGGTCATGGTACAGGTAAAGCTTGGGGTTGCGATTTAAGTTATGACTACGTGAAAATTAATGCCGAGTATACAACTTAACTGACAACAGAATTCAGGAGTCATAATTCAGAACTCAGAAAGCTTGGAGAACGCAATTTTATACTTTACTCACCAATCCTTACGCATAAAGTTTGTCTTTTAAGAATGGGGTAATGGCTTAGAACACATAAAGTCTTCAACCCCCATAAACTCTTGCCCAAACTTTGGCTTCCCTACGTTCGCGCAGCGTGTCGCAGACAGGGAAGGGGGGCAAGATTCAAAGCCTCTCTCCGCGTCGGGGAGAGGTTTGGAGAGGGGTTTCAAGAATAAGTCGCACATCGCGTTTTAATAAATATTTTTGAAGAAAAGCATTCACTTCATCGGCACATAACCCGACATAAACTTCTTTCCCTGCTTCTTTGAGAATATCTAGTCCTTTACCGTTATTGCGAGGATCTGGATCAACTATCGAGACATATATTTCCTGAATACGCGGATCTTTAGCGATCGCCAAAGCACAAGAGGGTGTGCGTCCCTGAAACGAACAAGGC
Organism: Aulosira sp. FACHB-615; assembly: GCF_014698045.1. Taxonomy (GTDB): domain Bacteria; phylum Cyanobacteriota; class Cyanobacteriia; order Cyanobacteriales; family Nostocaceae; genus Nostoc_B. Next base: position 278,892 of record NZ_JACJSE010000002.1, on the reverse strand, counting down.
TCAAGAGTAACGTACATTTGTAAAAAGTGCAAATCTTGACCTTGAATATGGGTTAGTGCATCAGCTTCAGCATGATGTTTTCCAGGCGAACGTGTATATCCTACTGCTACTATCTCGCTAGAATGGACAATTACACAACCTACTGGTGGGTTAGGTAAGCATTCTGGTAAAGCTTTTTTGCTTTGAGCTAAAGCAGTTAGCATAAATTTATCGTCCATATTCTTGGATATTTAAAGCTGATCAAAAGCTGGTGAGTAAATTAAAAGGTGGGTAATGCCCACCTTTTATAATGCTTACTTAAATTGTTCTAATTGGTCTAAGCGTAACCAAATATTTGGTGTTGGGACTTGTCCGAATTTCACAAAGGCATAATCACCTTTAATATCCACAATTTCACCTTGAGTCTCAAACAAGTAAGCTGGAAAACGAGTATCACTGGCTGTGGCTTCAACGCTGTTTTCTAGCTTTTCACGGATAGCGCGAACAATGTCTCCTTTTTTGACTGGCATATATTCCCCTCTGAAGTTAGCAGATTATCTCATAGAGGATTTTAGCTTGCGAGATGATACTAAATCTCAGAGCGATCGCTTTGAAGTATTTAACTTATACCAAATTAAAAAATGATTGCGACAGATTGATGGCTCAAAAGCTTACCGATCAACCCTTACCCAATCCAAAATCTGTCTTGAAAAGTTTGCTCAAGTCGGGGAACCCGCCCACGCAACTTTTCGCAAAATCTAAAATCCAAAATGGTATTATCCATGACATCTCACACTATTCCTCTATTGAATACAAGTAATCCCAGGACTTACCCCCAAAGATTCTCTGTAGAGATTGGGTGAAGGGGTAAAAGGGTCTAGGGTGTAAGGGTTGTTGATACATACACCCCTACACCCTAAATCAAGGTTTTTGGGGCAGAACGTAAAAACCTACACCTGCTCAGACCCTTGCACCCAGTCCAAACTGACAATCTGTGAAATCAAACAGTTGAAACTTTAACCACCGACAAAATTAAGCACCTAAAGCCGCCGCCGTTTTTTCCTTATCTAACTTGAACATCAACACACCCAAAGGTGGTAGACACAAATCTAAAGAATAAGGACGATTGTGCATTGACCAATCATCTGTCCACTTACCGCCTAAGTTGCCCATATTGCTACCGCCATACTGACGGGCATCACTATTAAACAACTCAGTATAAAATCCTTTTTCTGGCACACCGATGCGGTAATGAGAATGGGGTTGGGGTGTGAAGTTACAAATCACCACAATAAAGTTGTCAGAATCTTTGTCACGGCGGATAAAGGAAACTACACTGTGACGGTTGTCGCTACAATCAATCCAGTCAAATCCTTCTCTGGCAAAATCTAAGGTGTATAAAGATGGTTCAGAACGGTAAAGTTCGTTGAGTTCCTTAAAGAATTGTTTTAATTGTTGGTGTGGCTCAAACTGTAATAATTGCCATTCCAAATCAGCCCAAACATTCCACTCACTCCATTGTCCAAATTCCATACTCATAAACATGGTTTTCTTGCCTGGGTGAGCAAACATATAGGTAAATAAACAACGCACATTCGCCATTTTCTGCCATCGATCACCAGGCATTTTACCAATCATGTTGCTCTTACCATGCACCACTTCATCGTGAGACAACGCCAGCATAAAATTTTCGCTGTGGTTGTACCACATACTAAAGGTGATGTTATTTTGGTGGAATTGGCGGAACCAAGGGTCCATGCTGAAGTAATCCAACATATCGTGCATCCAACCCATGTTCCACTTTAAGTTAAAGCCTAAACCACCTGTGTAGGTTGGCCAAGAAACCATCGGCCACGAGGTTGATTCTTCCGCAATGGAAAGCACACCGGGAAAATAACTAAAAATCAGGTGATTTACTTGACGTAAGAAATCCGCCGCTTCTAGGTTTTCTCGACCACCATATTGATTAGTGACCCATTCACCTTCTTTGCGGCAATAGTCAAGATATAACATCGAAGCTACAGCATCTACACGAATGCCATCGATGTGATATTTGTCAAACCAAAATAGGGCATTTGCCGCTAAGAAATTTCTAACTTCGTTGCGGTTGTAATTAAATACCAGCGTACCCCATTCTTTATGTTCACCTTTGCGGGGGTCGGCGTGTTCGTATAAGTGAGTACCATCAAAGAAAGCTAAACCATGTCCATCTTTGGGGAAGTGGCCAGGAACCCAATCGACAATTACGCCAATGCCATTTTGATGACATTGGTCAACAAAATACATAAAATCTTCGGGAGTGCCAAACCGGGAAGTAGGTGCATAATAGCCAGTAACTTGATAACCCCAAGACCCATCAAAAGGATGCTCGGCAATGGGTAATAGTTCTACATGGGTATAGCCTAAATCTTTGACGTAGGGAATCAAGCGGTCTGCCAATTCTCGGTAAGTCAAAAATCGCGCACCCGGTTTTAATTCCGAAACAATAACTACAGGCTCAGTTTCACCATTGGGTAATTTAGGCGGCTCGGCACTGGAAGCATGTAGCCAAGAACCCAAGTGGACTTCGTAAACGGAAACAGGTTGAATCAGAGGATCAGTGTGACGGCGCTTTTCTATCCAGTCTTCGTCATTCCATTGATAGGAATTTAAGTTAGTGACAATAGAAGCTGTTTTTGGCCGGGGTTCTTGCTGAAAAGCAAAGGGGTCAGATTTTTCGTAAATGTGTCCTTCTATATTTTTGATTTCATATTTGTAATGTTCCCCTACCCCGATTTCGGGAATGAATAATTCCCAAACTCCTGTGATGCCTTTACGCATTTGATGTTTGCGTCCGTCCCACAGGTTGAAATCTCCCAGTAAAGACACGTTACGCGCATTGGGAGCCCAAACCGCAAAATAAACACCCTTGACTCCATCGATTTCGGTGGTGTGCGCTCCGAGTTTTTCGTAAATTCGATGATGGTTGCCTTCGGCAAATAAATGCAAGTCAAAGTCTGTTAGGCGCGGAGAACGGAAAGCGTAAGGATCATAAGTAACTCGCTCATGCTCTCCTTCTTGAATGCGTAACTGGTAGTTGGCAAGTTCTGGAGTTTCAATCGTACATTCAAAAAAATGGGGATGATGTACAGGTTGCATGGGGTATTCTTGGCGTTCTTGGGGAACAACTACCCAGGCTGCGCTGGCATTTGGTAGATAAGCACGTACAGCCCAAACTTGTTTGCCATTTTGTTCTACTGCATGAGAACCAAGTATTTCAAACGGATCGTGATGCTGGTTCCAAACTATACGGTTAACCTGTTCCTGAGCGATCGTGGCTATGGACATGAAGCTACCTATGTTGAATAAAGTGATTAACTAAACTGGCTTTTTTAATATCTATAATCTATTCTTTACATTTATTTGCAATTTATTGCCACCGTTATCGTACATCAGATGGGGACATCGGGGATAAGGGGTGAGCAGGTTCTCAAGTTTTTATACCAGTTAGATAGCCAGCGTAGCAGTCGAAGGTCAAAAGGCAAAAGTTAAAAGTCAAAAATGAAGAATACTTTTGACTTCTCCGGCTTTGTCGGAGTGTCTTCTGCCATAACTACAAATCTAAAAAGGGGAATAACTGAAGCAAAGCATTACGTATCCGCAGTAGAAAGACTGTTTGCCGCAGACTGGTGGTTAATTTTGGTGGCGGAACTTTTTGGAGTTGTGCTTGTATTTCTGCATACTCAGCAGCACTGATGGGTTTGCCATCTATGGGCGATCGCGCATCTATAATTATTTCTGTGCGTAAAATTTCTTCTGGGATGTCTTCTGGGGGTGGTAAAGCCATCACTGCTGATCCCCAATGGCTAATTAACCATACACCCACACTAGAGACAAAACTTAGTAGCCCCAATATGATTCGCTTGTGAGATTGTTTTTTCCCCATCGCATCACCTTTAAGTCATACTGATTGAGCCAAAAATCTAAAATGGACACTTGGTTGTGGCATTGACCAACATTACCAGTGTCCATTGACTGTTGCTTTAGCTTAACTAAAGATGTATAAATTGAGCTTGAGTTGGGTAGTCACTTTCTGAAGAATACTCTGATTCTCTTTTGCTACCCAAGCACTCAAGCAATTTTTTAAACTGCAAGACCAAGTGCTTGTCTGAGAACAAAACTTCAGGTAAAGAACTAAGGTGTTGTAGTAGGGGTAGGAGAAGCTGTACTAGCACCAGCAGGAGATGTAGTAGTGGTGGGTGACGCAGTAGCAGTGGGTGACGCAGTAGGAGTACTAGTCCCAGTATCGGAGGGTTCACCTGTAGCGGCTGGTGAGCTTGTCGGAGTAGATTTATCACCACCACTTTCACAAGCTCCTAAAACTCCCGCCAAACTTAAAATGAGAGCTAAACCAAAGATTTTTGTTTTCATAACTCCTCTTTCACCAATTCTGGCAATCAAATGTTTGTGCCTTTTGACTACGATAACCTATTTATTGCGAATTGTTGAATTACTCGTGTAGGAGATATTTAAAAACTGGCTAAAGGCTGATTATTAGTATTTGAGTGATGATGCCCCAGACTGATGACAATATCAAATGATCAGTGGGCGATCGCAGATAGTTGCTTGTTTTTTGTCTTGTATTGCCATACTGCGATGCACTACTTAAAATGTCAAGTGTCCACTAGGGAATCTTTGATGATATCTATTTGATTGACTAACTACTGATGGAGACAGACAACAGCAAATTGTTGTGCAACTCTCCAAGGATTGCCATATCTCAAAAACATTTAAACATGGTCTACAGTTAACGCTATACTCATTCAAATCCCAAAAAAGGCTGTTCTAACCTGAGCAAAATTAAATAAACAGACTAAAATACAGTATTTGCTATCCCGGAAAATTTTATGGCTGCTGTTCGTAAATCGGCTGTGTCTACAACTAATACTTGGTTTGGGCGCAATTCTAAACCAACTGTGCCACAAAGGCGCTCCCCCGTTCGGGGTTCAGTCATCAGCAGTGCATCTCCACTTTCAGGGCAATTACCGAAGCGTCGGCGACAGACTGCCAAAAGTTTATCAACTCCGATAACCAAAAACTCACCAGAATTAACTGCATCCAAAGTCTCTCATGTGCCGACGGCGGAAGTTTTACCAAGTTGGTTGGTGCGGTTGTACACTGTTCATCGTTACTCGTCTGTGGTGACGTTTTTATTAGTTGCAGTGGCACTAGTCGTTTATGGTTGGACAGTTTATTCTCAAGAACAGTGGAATCAAGAGTTCCGCCGCTTGCAAAATCTCCAACGCAACGAGCGTCAATTAACCACAACCAACGCTATGTTAAAAAACAAAATGGCGGAAGAAGCAGAAAAGCCAAGTGCGGGATTAGTATCACCCACGCCAGATAAAACAATTTTCTTACCCTCAGCATCTGATACGGCTAATTCTGCGCCATCAAATACCAAACCAAATTCTCCCACACAACAGCCAACTTCTTCACCATTGGGATATTAAAGGCAATAGTCATTGGTCATTTCTCAAAGACAAATGACAAATAACAAAGGACGAAGCCGATGCAAAAGTCATCCAGTAGATTAAAATTTAGAAATTCTCGCAATCCAGCCGTGACAAAGCGGCAGAAAGTTTCTCGACAAAAGTGGCTGGAGAAACTCACACCCAAAACCCCAGAACCAGTACAAAGCAGTAAGGTCAGGCTGTTAATTGTTTGGGCTATTTTAATATTCTCAGCATTAGGTTTAGCTTTTAACTTATATAATTTACAAATTCTCCAAGGCAAAAAACTCACGCAGAAAGCACGCAATCAACAAATGGTAAGTTTGCGTTCGTTTATGCCGCGTCGTTTGGTAATCGATCGCAATAATAATGTTTTGGCAGTTGACCGCCCTGTCTATACTGTTTATGCCCATCCCAAACTGTTTGATAAGTCTAATGAAGATGTTGCCCAAAAAATAGCCCCAATCATTGATAAAGATGTGGCGGAATTAGTGAAAACTTTTCAAAGTCGCAAAAGCGGGATTATTTTGATGCCGGCGCTACCTGAAGAAATTGCCGATCGCGTGATTGCTCTGCGCTTAAATGGCTTAGAATTTATTCCCAAATACTCACGCTTATATCCGCAAGCCGATATTACATCTGATGTGGTGGGTTACGTAGATTTAGAGCGTCGTGGTCAAGCTGGTGTGGAGTATAGTCAAGAAAAACTGCTAGAACGTTCTGTGCAGAAGGTACGGTTAATGCAGTCTGGGAGAGGGGAATTAAAGCCAGATGAAGCGCCAGAAGGTTTTCTCCATGCGGATGACTTGAAATTGCAACTCACAATTGATACACGCTTACAAAGGGCGGCTCGCTTGGCGCTGAAAGCCCAGGTAGAAAAATTCCGCGCTAAACGTGGGGCTGTGATTGTGATGGATGCGTTAGATGGTTCTTTACTTGCACTGGTGTCGCAGCCGACTTATGACCCGAATGACTATGGTAAAGCGAAGATTGATTTATTTAAAAACTGGACGGTAGCTGACCTTTACGAACCAGGGTCAACATTCAAACCATTAAATGTAGCGATCGCATTAGAAAATGGTGTGATTCAACCCAATGATACTTTTAATGACCCAGGGTCGATTAGAGTCGCTGACCGTGTAATTAAAAATGCTCAAAACAATGCTTATGGGCGCATTAATATTGCTCAAATTCTGCAAAATTCCAGCAACATCGGGATGGTGCAAATCATCCAAAAAATGCGCCCCTCAATCTACTACACCTGGTTAGAACGTCTAGGCTTAGGGCAACCATTAGAAACTGATTTGCCTTTTGGAGTTAGCGGTTCGCTGAAAACTCAACCAAGATTTATTTCTTCACCCATTGAACCAGCAACCGCATCTTTTGGACAAGGTTTTTCACTCACCCCCCTCCAACTAGTACAACTGCACGGCGCTTTAGCCAATGGCGGTAAATTAGTCACACCCCATGTAGTTCGCGGATTGGTTGATAGCAGTGGCAAAATGCACTATTCACCCACACTTCCCACACCAAGGCAAATTTTTTCTGCGAAAACTACTCAGCAAGTTGTGGAAATGATGGAAACAGTTGTTTCTGAAGGTACTGGTAGACCTTCTAAAATTGCTGGATATCGCATTGGTGGTAAAACAGGTACAGCCCAAAAAGCTAGTCCGAATGGTGGCTATATCCCTGGTGCAAGAATCACCAGCTTTGTCGCCGTTTTGCCTGTGGAATCTCCCCGCTATGTAATTTTGGCAATTGTTGATGAGCCGAAGGGTGAAAGCGCATACGGTTCTACTGTTGCTGCACCAATTGTCAAATCAGTCATGGAAACCTTAATTCCCCTAGAACACCTACCACCGGAACAGTTCAATTCCCCAGATGAAACACCAAGATGAGAGTTTTATCAACGTAGCAGGACTGATGCACAAAGATTGTCTATATCTTGTAGCTAGATCCAATTTTTAACTTGACAAAAAGGATTGGAAAATCCAGAGCTTTTTATTTTTTCTCCTTAAAAGGAGAGGTCTTAAACCTTGTAAGACTTACGCATAAAAACGAAAAATCAAGGGTTTTGGCAAGGGTACAGGGGTATCTGACAGGTGTAGGTTTTTTACGTTCTGCCCCAAAAACCTTGATTTAGGGTGTAAGGGTGTGAGGGTGATGAAACTCTGATTAAATCGTGATTTTTAGAGTCGCTACTCATCACTCTGTTAAAAACCTACACTTGTGAGACAGGGGTATGGGGGTGTATGTATCTAAAACCCTTATGCCAAAAACCCTTACACCCTTATGCCCAATCTTAATAAACAATCTTGGTGCGTAAGTCCTGCCTTGAATAAAACAGTTATCAATTGTCAATTAATAATAGGTAATTTAAAAACAGCAATAATTTAAATAAAGTTTCTAATTTTTAATTCATATTCCTAGAGAAAGATATTTAAAATAATAAATTATCACTAAAGAATAATTTTAAAATTCTTCAAAAGATTAAAAATAAAAACATAGGTTTTATCAACCTATATACGTAAGTGAGGTTAAGAATTATGCAAACTCAAACAATAGCAAATGATTTGCTTTTAGAGCTATCTAATGAGCAACAACAGCTTCTATCTGGTGGTCAATCAGGCGACGTAAATGATGATGATTTAGCTAATCTTGGAAACAACGTCGATTCAGGCAGCTTTGATAGAGATTCTAGCAATAGAGATAATACACCTCTTCGACGTTATAGGATTAATAGTAGAGGTACAGCTATCATCACTGTACAAAAACTAAGTTAATCTTGGCAACTAGTCGATTTAAAAATCCTATGAATAAATAAAAATAAATTTATTCATAGGAAGCTAATAAGTATTAGCTAAAAAATTATAGGTGTTAATTTACTACTAAACACCCAAAATAGAAAGGGTAAGTTTAACACCTGTTTACTTAAATTTAAGTCCCGTTAATTACGAATTACCGTGTATTAGTCGGAATTAGGCTATTAGTTGAAGTTCCCGGATTAGCACCAGTATTAACATGAGTTTGCTGGGGAGTTGTGGTACAAGTAGTGGCTATAGAGATAAAGCTGAATATAGAAAAAATTTTCTCAGAAAATACCTACCCACAGATATACCTCAACCATGCAAGTGTGTTCATTTGCCGAATTTGTAATCTGTAATCTGTTATCTATCTCTTGCTGTAATTCTGTATCTCTAGAGTTAATATTTGTTTATAACTCACGAAAGAGGTTAATAAAGCTGAAGTGTGGAACTTTAGATATTAGAGAGGGAAGTATTTTCACTCTTGAGTAAAGTTATCTAAGATTCCATGCAAAGCAATTTATTGAGATTACCTAAATTCGATGGTGAAGTAAATACAGCTAATAATTATCGCCAAGCTGAACAGTTATTTTTAGAATTACTAGCAATAGAAAATTTAGACAATCAACTACATCAGTTAGCAACGCAAGTTAGAGAATTTGAACAAACACTCTTTGCGGCAATTGTAGCAGCCTATCAAAATAGCAGCGTAGATAATGACGCTCATTTATTTTTGCAACGAATTTTATATTGGATTAATCGCCTAAAGTTATTTTGGTACGACGATTTACGCCACTATACAAATGAGCGATCGCTTTATTTAAGTTGTTGTCGTCATCAAATTGAACTTGCTTGGCAAGCTTGGGAATTAGCACAAATTGATGTACCAGCATTACAAAAATTAGATGTCAAACAAGCATTAATAGAACGCGCCACCGCAGATTTAAATCCGCCACTATCACCAGAAAGCCGCTACATCCGCGAACAAATGAGTGAAATTGGCTATCGTCATTTGCTGGCGATCGCTTCATTTGATGGTTTAGTGGAAGGTAGTCGTTTATCGCGGATTTTAGGCGGTACAGCCAACGAGGTGCAATGTACTTTAGTGCGGGTATTTTTAGAAGAGTACGGTAATGGGCGCTTATCTCGCAAGCACTCAACATTTTTTGCTCAAATGTTAGCCGAGTTTGAGATGAACACCGAACCAGAAGGTTACTTTGATTTAGTACCTTGGGAAGTTTTAGCTTGCGCGAATCAAAACTTTTTAACCACCGAACGCAAACGATATTTCCTCCGTTACAGTGGCGCGTTAACTTATTTTGAAGTAGCAGGGCCAGCAGCTTACAAAAATTATTTTGCAGCAGCACAAAGACTACAACTTTCAGATGCAGCAATGGGTTATTGGGAACTGCACATCCGCGAAGATGAACGCCACGGTCAATGGATGTTAGAGAGTGTGGCGTTAGCTTTAGCCGAGCAATATCCCCATGATGCGTGGGAATTATTACTAGGATACGACCAAGAAAAACTCATGGGCGATCGCGCTGCTCAAGCTGTTGTCAAATCTATTCGCGCAGCCGAACAAGCAAATTTACCAACAAGATAACTTATACCATTTTGGATTTTAGATTTTGGATTTTGGATTGGGAAATTGCTTACTGGTGAGCTTTTCAGTAACCCATTTGTCGCAATCATTTTTCAAATTGGTATTACCAAGCCAAAAATAGCATTTTAAAATTTTTGGACATTTGATTCTACTGTAGTGACAAACAACTCACTACAGACAAATTTTCTGTGCTTTTATGCAAGTCAAACTGTAATTTAAGGAACTAATTCAATCAAATGAAAGACATATTTTCCTGCCCTGAAGAATCTAATTTCTATTCCAACTGTTTAGAAAATTTTGTCCTGAGAGATTGCCAAAATCCGACTTCGATTGTTGAATTTGGTTCTGGTGATGGTAGTCCAGTGATTAACTCACTACTGCGAAATAAATTTGAGGGATTAATTCAAGGCTATGAACTGAATACATCTGCCTGGAAAGCTGCTAACTTAACTATAGATGAATATAATTTGACTAGTAAATATATTATTCATAATTCTTGTTTATTTGATGCTGATAAACCTCAAGCCAATTATCTTGTAGCTAACCCGCCATATCTGCCTGCTCCAGATGATGATATTTATATGCCATTATTATTTGGTGGTATAGATGGAGCAGCAATTACCAACGAGTTGTTATCTTTAGATTATGAAAATGTTTTAGTTTTAGTTTCTAGTTATTCCAATCCTATTAGTACTATTAAAACAGCACGAAAACACAGCTACAGTGTAAATAAATTTGTGGTTTTACCCTTGCAGTTTGGTTACTATAGTTCTGAGCCAAAAGTCAAAAAACATATAGAAGAATTAAAAAAACATCATCAGGCATTTTACTCTGGAGATTATTATTTCTTATCTGGAGTGCTATTCCAAAAATCCCAGGTATCAAATATTGATTTGGCGAATGAATTAACTCAAGTTATGACAAGTTTATAGATTGGCAATATGTAGGGTGGGCATTCACTAATATATTCGGGGTTAATTGAGAGTTTGATTGAGAATGCTTACCTACATAGGGTTTACTGAAAAAGTTGTTTTGTGGAGGTAGGGAACAGTTATACCAAATTGAAGAATGATTGCGACAAATGGATTGCCCAAAAGCTTACCAGTGCACCCTTTCCCAATCCAAAATCCAAAATGGTATTAGTTATATGAAAATTTATTTTTCAAGGTTGATATTTGATCAATGAGAGAGAGATTAGGTAATTGCTGAATTCAGAAATTTGACATCAAAAGAGTATTAGACAAGGGCAGATAGTTGTTTTTGAAAGTAAGCGCGGTAGAGTTTACAGCGCGGTAAGATGCGATCGCCATCAAAACAAATTAATCCTAGATTTTCCAGCTTATAAGCATCCGCAGGATCAATCACTAGACCGAGTTTGGTTTCGACAAGTTCAGCATATACCTTGATCAGATGAGGATAGGCTTGCAGTTTTAACCAGTGTCGCCATAAGTGATGGCGGTAGATACCACCGTTCACCATCGCTTCTTGAATTAATTCTTGGAGAGTTATCTTGCCAGAGACAAGATGAAATAAGGCTAGTTGAATCAAGGCTGGATGACCACCAACCAAAGACATTAATTCCGCAGATTCTTGACCGACTCTCCAGTTTAATTCGTATCTACTGGCTAACTCTTCTACTTGGTAGTGTGTAAATTCACTCAGACGGATAGGTAGGCCGATATTAAATGGTGAACGGTTAATATCTAAAGAAATATTTTGTTCTGTGGAATATACCACTACTAATCTTAATTTCTGCCAACCATAGTTTTGTCTGGCTTCTTCACACCAGGAACGCAACAAAGCAAAAAATTCCTGAGCAATATGAGGATATTCAAAAAAGCGATCAACATCACTTAAAACTAACACTATGGGATGATTTATCTGTTTGAAAAGATATTTTTGCAAGTAAAAACTACAAACTAATTTATAGCCAACTTCTTCATCCCACATCTCATCTAAGTTGGGCTCAATATCTAGTTGTTGAGCAATTTGCCAACAAAGACAACGCAAAAGCTTATTTAAATCGGTTAAACAAGAATCATCGATTTGATAACAGTTGATATTAACAGTATGATATCTTTGCTTCTGGGCAAAGGCTAAAATACGTAGTACTAAAGAAGTTTTTCCCATTTGTCTGGGAGAGCGAATCCGAATTACACAGCCTGGTCGAGTAATTTCTCGATAAGCCAGTTCTTCTATAGGTGGACGCTCGATATATAAAGGTGAGTCTAAAGCTACAGGGCCATCTGGATAAGTCCAACGATGTGTGATTTCGTCAGTAGAAAGACGAGGTGAGTTTTCTAATTTTGTGTATGAATTTCTAGGCAGAAATTCTAAGATTTCGCTTTCATCATCGACGCTCGAAACAGCGTAATCTGCTTCATTTAATTTGAGGTTAAAGGCACTAAAACATAGTTTGAGAGTTTTTTGATCTACAGCTTTACTCAAAGACCATAATCGACTCAGAGTTTTGGTCGAAATACTAATCTGTGTGCTGAGTTCTTGTAGGGTGAGGCGATCGCCTTTTTTCCTAGCCATCTCCCAAGATACTATTGCTTCTTGCAAACGTTGTAGTCCGGTAGGAGTTAGTACAACGCCTCGTCTTCTCTTGCTTTTAGTTTGTTTCACTTGCATAGGCTGTGTTCCAACAACTTTTTGTGGACACAAAGTCTACTTTTAACTTCTTGCATCAATACTTTTTTGCTTCGTGCATTTCCCTGTAGGCTTTCCCGGAGGATAAGCGCAAAAATCTGAATAGAAGCACGCAAATTACAACTTTTGCAAAAAGTTTTGTGTAGAATCTGATGATCCAACTACTCCAAGAATTTAAACAGCGTCAAACATTCCGAATTTCAAGTTATAACAACCGTAGAAACCACTAACAAAAGCATTGTATAAAGAAAGGTATTTTGATACAGTATTTTTACTGAAAATACCCGTAAAAATTATTACGAAATAATGAGATTGCTGACCCTTACTTAACGGATTGTCATATCAGCCACGGGAATTTGTTGCAGAATAAGGTCAAAAGCTGAAGTTCAGAAAAACTCGTAATTTAGTCAGGTGGAAAATATCTAAATTACTGTAAAATCTGACGCTTCAGTCATTTCAGGCTTTATTCAGCCCCAAATTTGTGATTTTAAGTGAGTTCACTGATATTCTACTGTACTTCCACCGTTTGTGTAATTTTTTGAGTTTTTGATCAACTGGTCTATTTTAACGTTTGATTTTTTTGAGTCAATCCTCTAAATCAACTTACAACATACTAACATCATAATAAATGCTTTCAGTAATTACACTAGATTTTATCAATGCTATTGATTAATGATGCGATCGCTCTGATGAAATTGATGTATTCTTGGCGACATTGTTTATGTAGATAACAAAATCCCCAAATTATTGAATCATTTGGGGATGAAAAGCTAAATCACACAAAATGGCTATCTGTGAGACTCGTATTGGATTTTTGAAATTATCTGTACAGACTGGAAGTAGAGATGAGCAAAGAGTATTTCTGGCAGAACTCAAAGGAGAACATCAGCACAGATGCTATTTTTGGCTGATGGTGGCTGGGGTAATTGCAGCATACTGCTCTGGGGTTAACACTGCTTCTCGAATATTCACAGGTTTGGGAAGTAAGCCATTTTTATAGAAGTAATCAGCTACTCGCTGTTGTTCTTGGATTAAATCGGGAGAGATGGCTCTTAACCCATAACTACGGCGGCTAATGACTAAATCCATCACGTCGGGTGGTAGTTTTTGAAAGGGTGCAATGAGTTGGGCGGTTTCTTTGGGATGCGCCTCAGCCCAGCGTTGAATTTTGTCAATCTCTTCAATCACTATTCGCAAAAGTTCTGGATTGTCTATAGCAAATTGTTTGCCACCAATATAATATCCGCCTGGAGAGTCGAGGCCTTGAGAATCTCGTAAAATCCTGGCTTTACCTAGTTTTTCGGCTCTGGCTAGATGTGGATCACCTGTTACCCAAACCGGAATTTTACCTTCGAGAAAGGCACTGCTGGCTTCTACGTTGGGGATACTCAAAACTTTAATATCGCTATATTTCAAACCGACATCTTCTAAAGCTCTGAGAATAAAGTAGTGAGATGCTGATGCTTTTTGGAAGACGACTTTTTGTCCTTTGATATCTTTTAAAGTCTTAATTGGTGAATCTGGTGGTACTGCGATCGCACTGCTTCTACCACTATTTTCGCTGCGTCGTGAACCAACAACATAGACAATCTGCGCCCCAGCCGCTTGAGCAAAGATGGGAGGCGTTTCACCAACGGAACCCAAATCAATTTTGCCCACATTCATCGCTTCCATCAGTTGTGGCCCTTGGGCAAATTGTGACCATTCCACTGTCACCCCCAAAGGTTCTAGACGCTTTTCTAATACTTTTGTCACCCTGACTAAATCACCAGCTTGCTGATACCCCATCCGCAAGACTTTGGTTTTGATGCCTGCTGGCTTGACATCAGAGACATTATTAGCTGTAGATGAAGTTTCTGCCTTTGGAGTTGGTTGTGTGCAACTGATTAATGTGAATGAGGTTGCAATGCTAATCAACCCTGGAGCTAACAATCGCGTAACACGATGAAAAATGTTTGTATATTGGGGTTTAAAGGTAGCGACCATAATTTTTTTGTACGGCTAGATTAATTGATAACGGAGAGATAATTTTTTATCTGGCTCTATTGGCAATGCCAGAAAATACAAAAAACTGTTGCTCTTTGGGTTCAGGGACATTTTCACCAAGATAGCGATGAATGCCTATACCCATATCTCCGGTTGCTGTCAGCTTAAAGTTGACTTCTGCAAACCCAGCTTTTTGTAAAGATGTACGGACTGTTTCTGAGTGGGGAATACCATTGGAATGTCCGCGAGTCCAAATGACAAAAGCACCTTTTTTACTCAGGAAACTCAAATTTCCTAATAAGCGATTGAGTTCATTTTCGTCGGCAAGATTACCAAAAACGCCACAAACAATCACAATGTCTGCTGGTACTGCGCCTAGATAGTTAGAGGCGATAGTTGCATCACCATTAATAAACTCAATTTGTTTTGTTAAACCTAATGATTCTATAGTTGCTTTGCCACGTTCTACGAGTTGGGGATTTAGCTCTACAAGTCGTGCGTGAACATCTTGAGCGCGTGGGTGATTTACTAAAGTTCCGAGTAAATCTCGTCCATCGCCAGCGCAGACACTGACTACGCGAATTACTCCTGATGGAGAGAAATTTAAACTGTGGGCGATAAATTCTCGCACAATTTCTAAACGCTGCTGCAACCTCGGTTCTGTTTTGTAGAGGTCGTGCCATTCAAACCAGTCTTTTGGCATAAGGTGATATTTTCGTTTCCGCAAACTAGGAAGGAGGCACAGTGAGTCATACACTGCGCTAAACTACGGTTCATCGGTAGATTTGCCGTATTTAAGAGTAAAAGCAGGCTACCACAGAAATTACAGTTAAATCAAGTCCGATCGCCAAGTGTTGAGTACGGATGTTGAAAGTTACCAATGCTGAATAATTTATGTGGTGAAGCAACCAGCGATCGCCCAAAAAACAGTAACTTTAGTTACATTTCAAAAACCGTGGCTGGCTTAATTAGGACTTACGCATAAAAACGAAAAATCAAGGGTATGGGGGAGCCACTGGCGTGGGTGGGTTTCCCGACTTGAGCCAAGTGGTGTGTATATGTATCTAAAACCCCTACGCCACACACCCTTACACCCTTACACCCAATCTTCACAGACAATTTTGGTGTGTAAGTCCTGTTAATATTCCTGTCTTGCACAGTATTATGTTTCCTGCACAAATCTGACCTGTACAAAATGTCATTTTATTTTCCGGGTGTTGCACAAATTAACAGAAAATGTAAGTAACACTCAGGAAAAATTGAATACTCGCTGACATATTTCGAGAATAAATCCCAAAGATTCTCACTTGTATCTGCTCAATTACTAATAGCAAATAGCCTATGTTAAAAATAGACTAAAAAGTATTTAAAGGCAAAATATTACTACACTAATGATTGATGTGTTGCTATATATAGCCTAAAAAATCATCATTTATTTACATAACTTTTATCATCAAATCACGTCGTCAAACATCAAAAAATATCCACCAAGACCAGCAAATAAATCATGAACCCCGCTTCTTCGTTCAGAGTTCAGGGAGAACTAAAAATTAGTAAACAAAAGCAATCTAATATTTTAGCAGCAATCATTATTAAACTTTTGAACTTAGTTGTCGGGGATACAGATTTAGCCGCAGAGTTTATTCAGTTGTGGACAATTCAAGAGTTTCAACTAGGTGATAATTTAAATAGATACACTGAGAATACAGCTACAGCAGATAACAGCGATTTTTTTTACTTGGTATGTCAAGGTAAAGTGCGCTTGTTGAGTTTTGATGAGACTTTGGGCAGGGAAGTTTCTCCACAGTTGTTATTAGCAGAACAGACATTTGGCGCAGATCATTTGTTTTGCGATCGCCCTTTATCATACCGTGCCATCGGTGCAAGTCCGGGTTTTGTAGCCCAAATTACAATTGCCGATTTACAAGTGTGGTTACAACGCTTACCAAATCTCCAAAAGCACTGGCAAAAGTTAGCATTCGAGCGTCAAGCACTAATTTTCTTTAAAAGTTATACAGAATTGCGATCGCTCAACAGTGCAAGTTTACAGCAATTCTTACCTTATATAATTACTAGCAAAATTCCGGCTGGCGCATCTTTAAATACAGCCACACCAGCCAATGCGGGACGTTTTTGGTTAGCCGGGGGAACAACCTCACTCTTAATTGGTGATAGTTGGGGATATCCTGATGTGACATCTCCCGATGCAACTGCGGAGACAGATTTGTTAGTTTACCAGCTACCGATTGAACAGTGGGAATTAGCCCAAGTATTTACTAGTCAAAATCCACAACCAAAAGTATCAGTTATTGATCATTCCGCAATCACCCAAATTCCCCTTCCCAAACCGGAATCTTCCCAAGCAGAAATTTCCCCAGTCGCAGAAATTGATTTTCCCCAACAGCCAAAAGCTAAACCACGGCGGAAATATCCCTTGATTTTGCAACAAAGTTCATCAGATTGTGGTGCGGCTTGTTTAGCAATGATTAGCCAATATTGGGGTAAACGCTTCCGCCTCAATACTTTACGCAACTTAGCAGCCATCGACTGTACAGGCGCATCTTTAGCGGGTTTAGCCACAGCCGCCCAAACCTTGGGTTACACAACATTACAAGTGAGGGCGAGTTTAACCAAGCTAGAGTCGCAAACTAATCCTTGGATTGCTCACTGGCAAGGCAATCATTATATAGTGGTTTGGCAGATTCAAGGCGATCGCATTTTAATTGCTGACCCAGCGAAGGGGAAAAAATGGCTATCACGCCAAGACTTTGAAGCCAATTGGACAGGATACGCACTTTTATTAAATCCAACCGCCAACTTTCATAGCCGCAACAGCGAGAAACTTTCCTTACGTCCTTATTGGCAGACATTACAGCGCGATCGCCAACTTATTCAATACATTATTCTGGTTTCTCTGATCATGCAAGTCTTTGGGTTAGCGACTCCCTTACTTACCCAAGTTGTTCTCGACCAAATACTATTGCTGAAAAACTTTTCCACATTAAATGCTTTTGTACTCGGCTTTTTATGCTTGGGTGTCTGGGGGATTGTTTTAAATGCACAGCGACAATATTTGCTCGATTATTTTGCCAGTCGCATCGATGTTAATTTAATTGGTGGTTTTGTCAAACATACCTTACAGCTACCATTACAGTTTTTTACCACCCGCCAAGTCGAAGATATTCTCAGCCGCATTCCCGAAAATCTCAAAATTCAACAGTTCTTTACCCGTCGCGCTATTACTAGTCCAATTGATGCGGTGATGATTCTTGTCTATTTTGGGGTGATGGCTAACCTCAATTTGCGACTCACTTTATTAGTTGTGAGTGGAATTATCCCCGTTGTGATGTTGATTGTGGGTGCAAGTTCATTCCTCCAGCAGATATCGCGGGAAGTTTTGCAAACATCCGCCAGCCAAAATTCTGCCACAGGGGAAATCATCACGGGAATTGTCACAGTCAAAACCGCCGCCGCCGAAGCTTCAGTGCAGACATATTGGCAAAAGCAGTTGCTGAAAATGCTCAAGGCGCGGTTACGGGGACAGAAGTTAGCCAATGTCTTACAAATGCTGCGGAATTTAGTTAGTCACATTGCGACAACAGTTGTTTTATGGTGTGGGTTGCAACTAGTCATCACTGGGGATATGTCACTGGGTAAATTGGTGGCGTTCAATATGTTGATGAGTAATGTGATTCATCCTGTGTTGGCATTGGTAGAGTTATGGGATGAATTACCCGCAGTATTCACAGCCCTAGAGCGAGTTAACGATGTCTTAGATTCTCAGCCAGAAGAAAATTCCCAAAAACCTTTACAGGTAATGCCGACAATTCGCGGTGAAGTGCAGTTTGAGAATGTATTTTTCCGCTATCATCCTGATGACCAGCGTCATACTTTGCAAAATGTCTCTTTTCACGTCAAATCAGGGCAAACTGTCGGGATAATTGGTCAGAGTGGTTGCGGTAAAAGCACCTTAGTCAATTTGCTGGCGGGTTTATATCGTCCCGAAAATGGGCGGATTTTAATTGATGGCATTGATATTAGTACGGTATCGCCGCCATCGTTACGCAGTCAAATCGGTTTTGTCCCCCAGGATAACTTTTTGTTTTCCGGCACGATTTTAGAAAATATTACTCTGTATAATCCAGATTTGCATCCTGAACAAGCGATCGCTGCCGCCAAATTAGCCGAAGCTCACAGTTTCATCCGCGAACTACCTTTAGGCTACAACACCCCAGTCGGGGAAAGAGGTTTGCGGCTGTCTGGTGGACAAAAACAAAAAATTGCGATCGCTCGTGCTTTAATTAGTAACCCCAAAATTTTAATTCTAGACGAAGCTACTAGCAGTCTCGACTCTGAATCTGAGCGTTGTTTGTACCAGAAATTAGCTCATTTGAATCAGCACCACACTACTTTTATCATCTCCCATCGCCTTTCTAGTCTGCGCCACACCGACCATATCCTAGTTCTCAACCAAGGTATTTTGGTTGAACAAAGCACCCATCAAAAGTTGATGGCAACCATTGGTCTTGATTAATTAACACAGTTCAGTTAAGAAAGCGTTTCGACAGCGATCGTATTTGATTTGTGAAAATCGAGAGGCTCAGATCCCCGACTTCTTGAAGAAGTCGGGGATCTTTTGGTTCACGAATGATTTAGGACTGCATTCATTCCGAGTCTCATAGCGCAAGTCATCTTCAGATGACTCAACTAAAAATGTATTCCAGTCCACTTAAGTGGACTTTGGCTATGAGCCTGGAACTTTAGTTCTAGGCGGGAATGGCTTGAAAGCGATAGGCTAGGCAAGCTTTGTTTGTATAGCCCCAGACTAATTGTACTGCCAGCCCTATACCCCTTCACCCAGTCCCCACAGATAATTCCTATTCATGATTCCCGGATGAAATTTATATTTTGTTAAAAATATTTTTAACAACGCCAAATACATAAAATTACTTTGTTTTTGATATTGCTATAGGAATTACGATATTTAGTGATTGTTTATTAGACAAGTTAATGGTAAATTTCTATATGAATTTGAACCAAAGAAAAGTTTCTTATGAACAATAAATGAGGGGTCAAACCCCTCAGTAAACAGCGAATCCGTGACAATACTAAAACTTAGAACATACAAATGGAGACATCAAAAAAAATCCGTATTTTTTACTGGTAAAGTTTTAATTGAGAAGATGACATTTAGAAAAAAACGTAGTATAAATACTAAAGTAGCTATTAATTTTTTTGCTAAATACCGTTGATGTTCTCAGGGAAAACTATCACCTTCTCACCAAACTTTGCTAGAAAAACTGAAGCGAAAGATTATACGGTAAAATTATCAGGGCAGTAGATTAAACTAAGTATTGAGAAGACAAACAGAGGATAAAACTGCGTCTACCAAGAGCCAAGCCAGATTGTTATAGTCATTAAAATGACATTACCAAAGATTGAAAAGTAACTAACTACTAAATGAAATACAGTTAACTTTCTCCTCCAAGGTCAAGCTCATGGACATCATCATCAGAACACATGCAGTTCTCACCTCAGTACCAAGAATGAAGCAGCCTTCACGGCTATATTTAGTCATTCTCCACAGGCTTATAGCTAAAACTAAACATAAATTTAGAGGGTAGTTGTTACAACATCCAACTGCAACAACTATTGATTAATTATTGACTACCTGTAACACCTAATTCCCCAGTGCAATTAACACTATGAATCACAACATAACTAGCGTCAGTAACTTTAATAAAGGTATCAATCCTCAACAATTTGACCAAATAGTAGAAGCAATTCTAGCTGGTAAGTATTCTTGGGCATGTGTGTTAATGCTACGTGTTGCTGGTTACAATCCATTACATTACATTCCTTATCGCACTTATAACAGATTGCTCAAAGAAAATTCTTCCCCAAGTAGAACGCAACAACAAGAAGTATCATCTGCGGATAAATCTGTCGCAACTCATTGCTTGGGCAAAATTAAAGACTTAACTTACCTTGAGGTAGTAGGTAAAGCAAAAAACTGAAATTCGTGGCGGTAATATGGAGCAATCGTTAGCCCAAGAAATGCCAGAACATCAAGCGATCGCACTCAAGATTTTTCCTTAAAATTGAGTAATGAGTAATAAGTAAATTTCTAACTCATTACTCATTACTCATTACTTTTCTCAATCAGTTGCTGTCAGTCCTGAATGTCGAGCTTTGACAAACAGCAAATAACATGATGTCATTAATTATTGAAATTTATGTAAAAATATCACGTTAATTATACTGTTTCCAATTAACTAACCCATCTTTGAGATAATTTCTCCAGGTGGGTTTTGTTGTCATAGATTCAAGCTTCTAGAGTATGAAAAGTCTGATTTAGTCTTGGTATCAAGAGAACAATTAGGGATAAAAATTTTTACCAAAATGTGCCAAAATGGCAAATTTAAACTATCAATATCATTTAAATTATACATAGAGCAGATGAGTCAATAAGCTCATCAACAATGATAAAATCATTGAATATCTGACTATGAAATACATTTAACTGATTGTTTTTGCTGAAGCAGTCAGTATCCCAAAGAGTACATAACTCTGAAACCAAGACAGACAATCAAACTGTTGCTATTGGTTGTTTTGTTTCTCAGGAAGCCTGAGCATCAACAAGTTAAAAAGTTGGTTTTCCGCAACTTTTACTTTCAATGCCCTCTAGTCAGTTTCTCTATGGTGGGGAAAACTTAGTAGAGCCTTCCATACTTTTATAGTCAGAGAAATAGACAACAAAACAGTTAACAGTTGTTGTTACTGATAGAGCATATAACTACTACACTTTTGTTTTAATGCTCTAAATCCTAGTTCTACCAAACAGGATCATCTCTGCTGTAATAACACATAATGGATACAGTATTGGCTGGAAGCTAAAAGCCCAAATAGCTTCCAGTTTTTTATGTAATCTGGTATGTTTTTAACTTGTATGAATACTAATGAGTGATTTGTCAAAAATTTTGCTGGAATCAGAAGAAGTGATGCAATTCCTCAAAAAAGAAATGAGGTTGAAGGAAGTATATCAACAGATTTTATTTCACAAAATCATCCGTCAAGCCGCCGAAGCTAGAGGTATTACTATTACACCGCCAGAAATTGAAGCAGAAGCAGAAAAGCAGCGCCGGGAAAGACATTTAGAAAGAGCCGCAGATACACTGGAATGGTTAGCTGATCAATTAATTACGCCTGAAGATTGGGAAAGAGGAATTTGCGATCGCCTATTATCTCACAAACTCGCACAGGTATTATTTGCCGATGAAGTAGAGCATTTTTTTCAGCAAAATCGCGCCGAATTTGAGCAAGTGATTTTGTATCAAATACTGCTTGACTCAGAAACATTGGCACAAGAGCTATACTATCAAATCGAAAATGGTGAAATTAGTTTTTATCATGCCGCCAAAATTTATGATATTGATATAGCAATCCTACCCCAAACGTGAGAAAATACGTAGATAAAAATCCTTGTTTTATAAGCGTTTGAGGCTTTTTGAACTCTCACATATCATTTAGGATTGCTATATTCATCGTCGGTTTAAGTGTGGATATGAAGGTATAGTTTATCGTTCCGCACTCCAACCAGATATAGCCACTGTTGTATTTCGAGCAGCACCACAACAGGTAACATTACCTTACTACTCTAGTGCTTATACACCCGTTCTAACAACCACAAAGAAGCGATCGCACCGATAAAGTGAGCAGTAATCCCGTTAATATTAGCTACGGCGACAAACACATCCAACGCTCGAATAATTTTATTGGGATCTGTAATTGCTACCCCTGGTGGTTGGGAGATAGATTTAGCAACTAAAACGCCTAAAGTTGAGCCAGCACCTAAAAGAGTTAATAGTATTCCCACTAAACTAATCATTATGCCTAATCTGATAGCAGCGATCGTGTCGGCTTTGCTAGGGTGTAAAGCATGATTCGGATTTTCTAACCTTTTACCCAGACGTGTATAACGAAAATCCCAATACACACTAAATAATAAAGCCACAATCCCGCAGATAGCCCAAAATATCCCGACTCCTAGACCTGCATTTGGTTTGTCAGCAAAGCCACGCCCAGTTGAAGCAAACAATACAGCTATCCCAGACACCACAGCCAGTCCTAGCTGTACCCAAAAAGTAATCCAGCCTGTCAAGCGAATAGTGTTACCAACTGTGTGAAGCGATGCTGTTATAGTTCTCGCGTCTGTTTCTGTTTGCATATTTAATTTCCATCTGTTGGCATTTCTTAGGAATCTCCCCCAACTTCAAGCATATTTTGGCTTGATAATGGAATACCCCCACCTACAGGCAGAAACTTTTGGCTATCTTCATTAGGATTTACGCAGTGAGATGAAAAATCAAGGGTTTTAGGAAGGGTGTACTTAAGCTAATGCTGATTCAAAACCCTTACACCCCACACCTGGTCTTTACAGATAATCTTTGTGCGTAATTCTGAATCAGTATCTAATCTATCTAAATAGGTTATTCTGCCAACACTTTAGAGTAAAATTAATCCTTTAGATAGAGGAGGGCAAAGCCGATGACTCGTGTCATCATTGTGCGTCATGGGCAGAGTAGCTACAATGCCGAACGGCGTATTCAAGGGCGCACGGATGCGTCAACACTAACAGAAAAAGGTCGTAATGATGCCAGTAAAGTAGGCAAAGCCCTCAGCAATATTTCATTTCAGGCAATTTATTGCAGTCCTCTGCAACGAGCTAAACTCACCGCCGAGATTATTCAAAGCGAGTTAGCCAATACTCAAGAGTCTGCTGCTGTCCAAACTTCTGATAAGTTATTGGAAATTGATTTGCCTTTGTGGGAGACAATGCTAACTGCGGATGTTGAGCAGAAGTTTGCTGAAGACTATCGCATTTGGCATGAAAATCCTGACCAATTGGTAATGCAAATTCAAGATGCTGAGGGGACAAGAGAGCATTTTCCAGTTCTGGCTTTGTACGAACAAGCACGGCAGTTTTGGCAAGATATTTTGCCACAGCATCAAGGTCAAACTATTTTAATAGTTGGGCATAACGGAATTAACCGCGCCTTGATTAGCACAGCACTGGGTATTCCTCCCAGCCGTTATCACTCCATCCAGCAATCTAACTGTGGTGTGACTGTATTGAATTTTGCTGGCGGTTTGGGTGAACCAGTCCAACTAGAATCGATGAACCAAACGCAGCACATGGGGGAAGCATTACCTTCATTGCGTCCCGGTCATCAAGGCGTGCGGTTGTTGTTAGTGCGTCATGGTGAAACTGAGTGGAACCGTCAAACCAGATTTCAAGGACAAATTGATGTTCCTTTAAATGACAATGGCAGAAATCAAGCGCAAAAAGCAGGCGAATTTCTCAAGGATGTAGCCATTGACTTTGCTGTGAGTAGTTCTATGCAACGTCCGAAAGAAACAGCCGAGATTATATTGCGTCAACATCCCAGCATTCAGCTAGACCTGCAAGATGGTTTGCGAGAAATTAGTCATGGCCTTTGGGAAGGGAAATTAGAGAAGGAAATTGAACAAGAATTTCCCGGAGAATTACACCGTTGGCGGACTGTACCGGCTGAGGTACAAATGCCAGAAGGTGAGAATTTACAACAAGTGTGGGAACGTAGCGTTGCGGCGTGGCAATCTATTGTGCAAACCGCATTAGATAATCAACTCACAACAGGATTAGTAGTGGCTCACGATGCAACTAATAAAACCTTGTTGTGTCATATTCTCGGTTTAACAGCAGAAAACTTTTGGAATTTCCGCCAAGGTAATGGCGCAGTTAGCGTGATTGACTATCCCAACGGACTTGATGGTTTTCCGGTATTACAAGCAATGAATATCACGGCTCATTTGGGTGGTGGTGTTCTGGATAAAACCGCAGCTGGAGCATTATAAAACAGGGAGGAGTGAAGAGTCAGAAATGAGGTAATAAATTAGGTGTGAATAGTCAAACCTAAATACTCATAACTCTTAACTCCTAGCTTGAAAGTGCTGAGTCACCGAAGTTTGCTCAACGCGGGGAACCCGCGCACGCAACTTCTCGCTGAGTGCTGAGTAACAATCTAGTACCTAGTCAAGAGTCCCTCTTCATGTTTAGTTGTGAGATGTTCTCATGATTAGCTGACTTGTCACTCCTAACGTATGATTTTTATGAATGAACTTTTACAACAAGTCCGAGTAATTGATCCAATTTCTGGCACTGACCAAATAGCCGATGTCCTGATAGTTGATGGTCGTATTCAAGCTGTAGCTGCACAAATTTCGGCAATTAGTAATGAGACTCAAGTTAGAGACTGTCGGGGATTAATTCTAGGAACTGGGTTAGTAGATTTGTATAGTCACTCTGGCGAACCAGGGTTTGAAGAGAGAGAAACTTTATCGTCTTTGTTGCAAGCGGCTGCATCTGGTGGCTTTACCAGAATTGGTATTTTACCTGATACATCTCCAGCCATTGATCATCCGGCGCTGGTGGCGCAGTTGCAGAAGATGAGAGGGGAAGGGGGACGTGGGGGACAAGGTGGACAAGGGGGACAAGGTGGACAAGGTGGACAAGGTGGACAAGGTGGACAAGGAAGAAACTATGTTTCTTCTCCCTTGTCTACCCCCTCTCCCTTGTCTACCCCCTCTCCCTTGTCTCCCCCCTCTCCCTTGTCTCCCCTCTCTCCCTTATCTACCCCCTCTCCCTTATCTCCCCCACACCCCGACACCCCGACACCGTTACTCAACATCTGGGGTGCAGTTACTTTGGATGTGGCGGGAAAGCAGATGACAGAGTTGGCTGATTTAGCGGCTGCGGGAGTGGTGGGTTTTACTGATAGTCATCCGTTGGATAATTTGGGGTTGGTGCGGCGAGTGCTGGAATATGTACAGCCTTTGGCTAAACCTGTGGCTTTTTGGCCTTGCGATCGCCAGCTTACCTCGAATGGTGTGATGCGTGAAGGGGTAGATGCGTTGCGTTTTGGTTTACCACCAGTTCCCGCCAGTGCCGAAACAACTGCGATCGCCTCTTTGTTAGAATTAGTGGCGGCGACTGGTAATTTGCAAGTTCATATTATGCGCGTCTCTACGGCGCGGAGTGTGGAATTAATTGCGGCTGCTAAGGCTGCTGGTTTACCCATCACCGCCAGCACTACTTGGATGCACTTGTTATTGGATACCACATCTATTAACCCTTCGACTACGCTCAGTAACATCGAGGGTAGCCGAGATGTTAAAAGTTATGACACCAGTTTGCATTTAGATCCGCCTTTGGGAAATCCCAGCGATTTAAAAGCTTTGCGTGAAGGAGTCCGCACAGGTGTAATCGATGCGATCGCGATCGACCACGCGGCTTATACTTATGAAGAAAAAGTCCAAGCTTTTGCCGAAGCTCCAGCAGGAGCAGTTGGTTTAGAACTAGCCTTACCTTTGTTGTGGCAAAATCTGGTGGTAACGGGAGAATTTACAGCCTTAGAATTATGGCAAGCTTTAAGTAGTAATCCCGCAAAATGTTTGGGACAGGAATTAAGTACATTAACTGCTAATCAAAAAGCCGAGTTAACTTTGTTTGACCCTTCGCAAACCTGGAAAGTGGAAAGGAAAAATTTACAGACACTTTCGAGTAATACACCTTGGATGGGGCGAGAATTACAAGGTCGGGTGTTGCAAATTTGGTGTTAAATTAATTTTGGTAGTTTTGGCGATCGCGCGGATGGGTAGGTGTTCAAAAATAGCGGTTCGGGAAAATGGCTGTATTCCTTTCAGCACAAGCTTTTGCCAAAAAAATAAATTAAAATCATCCGCGCACCTTGCTATGTATAGATTCCAGCGTTTTTGTGTCAATCAATTTTCATTATGCTGTGTTATAATTTTTCCATCCGCGCAACTGAACCTTGAAAACTTTATAGGACAACGCTTTCTGGCTCCCGCTATTGCAATTTCAACTAATCCCTATTAGGGATTGAAACATAACGGAAGTTATTGATGAAAAGACTGGTGCTAGATTGCAATTTCAACTAATCCCTATTAGGGATTGAAACATAAGGTAGATGGTCACGCAAGCCTGCTTCCAAAATTGCAATTTCAACTAATCCCTATTAGGGATTGAAACTGACGGGTTCTTTTTTAGAGAAGAAGATGGTGATTTTATTGCAATTTCAACTAATCCCTATTAGGGATTGAAACGACATGAAGGACGGTAAATACAGGTTTGAGCATATTATTGCAATTTCAACTAATCCCTATTAGGGATTGAAACCAAAGGAATTCCCAGAAGGCTTGAATTTAAGGTAAAGATTGCAATTTCAACTAATCCCTATTAGGGATTGAAACACGCGTAATTGAAGCACGCTTTACAGACACCGATTGCAATTTCAACTAATCCCTATTAGGGATTGAAACGAGATGTTGTTTTAGGACTGCATCAGAGTTTAGTCATTGCAATTTCAACTAATCCCTATTAGGGATTGAAACATGCCCGTAAGCGGCCATAGCGAGTGCATCGGCAATTGCAATTTCAACTAATCCCTATTAGGGATTGAAACCAACAAGCTGAAGAATTTGCCGCCGAAGTAGAAGAATTGCAATTTCAACTAATCCCTATTAGGGATTGAAACTGGCGATACACCGGGCCTGATTATGATGCTGATTATTGCAATTTCAACTAATCCCTATTAGGGATTGAAACACGATCAACGGTATCGCTTTGGCGTAATTCAAATCTAAAATTGCAATTTCAACTAATCCCTATTAGGGATTGAAACGTTTACTTCTGAATCCCACTAATGTCGGCGTTATCCAAAAATTGCAATTTCAACTAATCCCTATTAGGGATTGAAACAACTTGCATTTGCAAAACACGCGCGAGTCTTGCAAAATTGCAATTTCAACTAATCCCTATTAGGGATTGAAACACGAGCTAGGACAAAAAGGAAAATAAAAATGCCAATTATTGCAATTTCAACTAATCCCTATTAGGGATTGAAACGCCTAGTGATTGTTGGATGTCCCACCATTACGATTGCAATTTCAACTAATCCCTATTAGGGATTGAAACGATCTAACCGCGTCCGCCCCAAGAGATTCACTCGAATTGCAATTTCAACTAATCCCTATTAGGGATTGAAACAGATTTTCAATCCCTATCCCATAAAATTTAGCCAAGATTGCAATTTCAACTAATCCCTATTAGGGATTGAAACAAGCTAGGTATTAAGGTTGATTTAATATTGTTTGATTGCAATTTCAACTAATCCCTATTAGGGATTGAAACGTACACTCAACCTTAATAGATTTAGGATTACTAATTGCAATTTCAACTAATCCCTATTAGGGATTGAAACGAAAGTGGATTTCAGGAATAGAATGTTGTAAGCTAAATTGCAATTTCAACTAATCCCTATTAGGGATTGAAACAGATGTGGATGATATGATAAAGGGTTCAAAGAAATTGCAATTTCAACTAATCCCTATTAGGGATTGAAACAAACCTGAATCTGGCAAATATCAGGTGCGATCGCTATTGCAATTTCAACTAATCCCTATTAGGGATTGAAACTTGCTCCACTCCAATCTTTTGATGAGGGACAACTATATTGCAATTTCAACTAATCCCTATTAGGGATTGAAACCCCCAGTGCCGACGAACGGAACACTCGCCAATCTCATTGCAATTTCAACTAATCCCTATTAGGGATTGAAACATTGATAGTACTTGCAGCTTCTAACCCCAATTGAGCATTGCAATTTCAACTAATCCCTATTAGGGATTGAAACGCAACCTCCAGTCGGATAGATGATTGCATCTGAGATTGCAATTTCAACTAATCCCTATTAGGGATTGAAACCACTTCCTTCTTTATATCCATATTCAAGGATTATCATTGCAATTTCAACTAATCCCTATTAGGGATTGAAACCTAGCTTTTTTGTTTTGTAAGTTATTTACTATTATTGCAATTTCAACTAATCCCTATTAGGGATTGAAACCCACTTTGCTTATCTTGATCTTGTGATTGAGAATCATTGCAATTTCAACTAATCCCTATTAGGGATTGAAACTTGTATTTACTGGTTGTGGTTGCTGCACAGCTTATTGCAATTTCAACTAATCCCTATTAGGGATTGAAACGAAAGAAAATCAAAAGTTAAAACTGTTTAAATTGTGCTAGTAATTGCAATTTCAACTAATCCCTATTAGGGATTGAAACAAGTTATTCTTCAATGAAGAAATAACGTAAATGGGTATATTGCAATTTCAACTAATCCCTATTAGGGATTGAAACCAGCGCGTCGGAACATATTAAGTATTTGCTCTGGATTGCAATTTCAACTAATCCCTATTAGGGATTGAAACGGCTCAAACTCAGGAATCAGGAGAAGGATACGAAATCATTGATTGCAATTTCAACTAATCCCTATTAGGGATTGAAACATCTTGCGGTACTAATTCAAAAACAGGTAAAGCATATTGCAATTTCAACTAATCCCTATTAGGGATTGAAACAAATTCTCTAAGAGATGAGTAATCTTTAAACCATCATTGCAATTTCAACTAATCCCTATTAGGGATTGAAACAAACAGCAAAAGTAATCAAAGAGGCGATCGCATCAAAAGAAATTGCAATTTCAACTAATCCCTATTAGGGATTGAAACTAGATAATCCATGACATGAATTACATCTGCGGGTTTAATTGCAATTTCAACTAATCCCTATTAGGGATTGAAACAAATAGCAGAATTGAAAGAGCAGAATCAATCTTTAATTGCAATTTCAACTAATCCCTAAAACTGCTCATTCTTACCTAATAGGACTTACGTAATACCAGTTCTGCATGAAGATGCACAGAATCTTAAGAAACGAACCGCCAAGAGCGCCAAGAGCGCCAAGAATCTAGAGTTTCATTTAGTGCAGCTTCATATTAAATTGGTAAGCTAATCAGCATTTAAGCTGCACTATTGAAATTGTACATATAGCGTTTCTCGGTTGAGTGCAGTACAAGTAGATAGAGAAAAGAGGCTAGAGACTAGAGGTTAGAGGCTAGGGAAATGTACCTCACTGGAATGAGAACCGCTATAAATGACTTAAACTCTCTCCTCTGCCCCTCTGCCCCTCTGCTCCCCTGCGGTCTAAACTGCAAACTAAGTGCTTAATAGCTTATAAGTGTCACGATTGGTAGTTGGTGCGTGACGCTATAAATTTGATGACTACGTTTAAATCTTCTCGTTGCGTCACACACCCTACAGAAAAAATATGCCAGTTACTTCTTACTCCTTATTTCGCTTGCGCCTCAAGTTGTCTCACCACGGTTAACGCCGAGTAACTCACGCCAGCCGTACCTTCGCCGGGGTGGGTAGAGTCGCCGACTAACCAGAGAGAATTTATCGGTGTGCGGTTGGCAAAACCAAAGGGGCCAAAGGTGGGTATTCTTTGCCCAATGCCCCCAACTATACCGCGATCGCGTCCAGTGTAATGAGCAAAGGTGCGGGGTGTGGCAGCTTCTTGGTAAATGATGGTTTCTGGTTTGAGGTAAAAATATTGATTGAGGCGAGCGATCGCATCTGCGGTATATTTTTGTTTCAATGCTTGATAATCTGGAGTTTGCCACCATTGCTGATAATCCACAAAAGATGACGCAATAATTGTGGCTTTACCTTCTGGGGCGCGACCATCACCAGGATGACTCACAGACACAAACAAGGAATTATTCTCGCCAATGGGGCCGTTGGCATCGTATAAAAACTGTAAATGGGGCGGACAACCTAAAGGAATCGCACTTGCATCCACACCCAAGTACACCACAAAAGCCCCTGATGGTGGCGGTAGTTTTTCGACTCGCTGTTTGTAACCGGATGGTACTTTGTCCCCCAAAAGCTGCACTAAGTTTTGGACAGTCACGTTAGCTACTATATGGTCGGCTGGTTCTGTCCAAACTTCGCCTGTTTTTTGGTTGCGGATAACAACAGCAGTGGCTTGACCATTTTCGACTTTGATGTGTTCAACAGTATGGCGCATTAATAACCGTCCGCCATCTCTTTCTAGAGCAGTAACTAAGCGATCGCTCAACACCTGCATACTACCTTGGAGATGGTACAATCCCTGGGGCAGTTGGGAAACGCTCAACGCCGTGGCTGCATATAGTAAGGCTGTTTCTTCAGCGTTTACCTGAGAATACAACTTTAATTGCATATCTAAAAAAGTTCTCAAACGCTGGTCATTACCCAAACCGCATAGTCTTAACGCATCACCTACGGTGAACAATGTAAACGGCGCAGTGATAAATGTACTCGGACGCACCGCCTGAATTAATTGCCACAAATCCCACAAATTACGCGGCGGTAACACCGGGTCACGTCCTTGAAATTCCCAACTAGCTTCAAATAATGTTGCCATTAACTGCCAAAATGGTTCACTTCCAGGAAACTGCCGTTGTCTTTCCTCACGCCATTTATCTTGGTCGCGCCAAACATTAATCGGAGTGGTTTCTCCTGGTAAATAAACTGCACAAGCCGGGTCACAAGGAGTAGCCGGCGGTAAATCAATTTCTAGTTCCGCAAAAATGCGCTGGTGAATCCCACCCGGTTCCAAACCTGCCACTTGGGTTGCGCCCACATCAAAAGTGAACCCTTGACGTTTAAATGTCGAAGCACAACCCCCCGGTACAATGGCTTGGTCAAGGACTAAAACGCTGTAGCCACGGTGGGCTAATAACGCCGCCGCCGTCAGTCCGCCAATTCCCGCACCAATCACAACTACACGGGGTTGATTTTGGTTAACAACAATATGTGACATTAAGATTAGCTTTACAAAAATTAATATTACTACTCATAATTTTACAAGCTAATCGTGGTGAGTTGGGGCGATCGCCCAAGAACAGGCATCAGAATGATTGCTGTATTTGTATATTTATTTTTTCGGATTTACTACTGTTATTAACCTTATTAACCTTTTACCCACAATTTTTCAGGGAACTGAGGTGTAGGTTGGGTGGAGGAACGGAACCCAACATTTACGCATACTTTGTTGGGTTACGCGATCGCTACACTCAACCTACTATTCTCTTAACTAACAATTTTTCAGGGAACTGAGCAAATTTAAGTATTTTTTCTCCTGACACTATACAGCTAAGTATGCTTTTTTACTGGTAAAACCTACTCTGAATATTAACGTAGTAATTAGCCTGGGAAGGTGTTTACTGAGTTTTGACTGCGCGGTAATCGAGCGAAGCGATGCACTGAGCTTGTCGAAGTGTCGAGATTACCGCGCAGTCGAAGAGCAGGCTTTGTTTGTCTACCACCAAACTTCCAGTCTGAGAGCTTTGAGAAAAAAATACAAGATACAGTCACATGAAATATATCAACCGTCACGCTAACAAAATTGAGCTTATTGTCGAGGTGTTTTTTTTAGTAATCTTATTTCTACTGGGATATTGGCTGGATTATAAATATGCTGCTTCTTTATTTTGGCAATATTACGTATTTATGGATGTTTTAGCCCTCATTTTACTTTTGCCAGTGTACTTACCATCTCGGCGGAAACAAGAATTGTGGCTGTTTATCGGGTTCAATCTCAGCCTCTTTGCTTTGTACTTTGTAGCTCTCTCGCCTGTAAAGCCCTTCACCCAGTTTTATCTCGATATTAAACATGGGATGACAATTCCAGAAGTGCAAAGCAGATTGAACCAACGTTTTCCCAAAGGCGGAAGATTTTATCAGCCACAAGGGGACTTCATGGGTGGGAATGATGATGTGTGGGAAAATATTGGCCCAGTTGTATATAACCAGCATCTAAACTACATTCTTGACCCAAACAATGGTGATTACAATGCGGAGGTGGTAAATATTTATTTCAAAAATGGCAAAGTAGTAAAAGTTGAGTATTCGGGCGATTAAGAATAACTCTTACACCCAGCCTCACAAAATCTTTGTGTGTTCAGTCTGTTTCAGATGCAACAATCAAAGATATTTTGGAGTGACGGATAAGATAAAGAAGTAAGAACCCTGTTCACTCACCACTACTCATGACCTCAACTCTATTAAAGTCTTCTCGTCTCAATTCCCCAACAATACACCGTTTGCCTAATGGCTTGACAATCATTGCCGAACAAATGCCCATTGATGTTGTCAACCTCAACCTCTGGATTAAAGTTGGTTCGGCTGTAGAATCTGATGCGATTAACGGGATGGCTCACTTTTTAGAACACATGATTTTTAAAGGAACTGAGCGATTAGCCAGTGGAGAGTTTGAGCGTCGAATTGAAGAACGGGGTGCTGTGACTAATGCTGCTACCAGCCAAGATTATACTCATTACTATATAACTACTGCGCCCCAAGATTTTGCTGAATTGGCTCCACTGCAAATCGATGTTGTATTTAATCCGAGTATTCCTGATGATGCCTTTGAACGTGAGCGTGCTGTTGTTTTAGAAGAAATCCGCCGTTCTGAAGATAATCCCCACCGCCGGACTTTTCGCCGTGCAATGGAAATGGCATTTGATACTTTACCCTATCGCCGTCCGGTGTTGGGGCCAGAATCGGTCATATCTGGGCTAGAACCTCAACAAATGCGGGATTTTCATGCTCAATGGTATCAACCGCCAATGATTACGGCTGTAGCTGTGGGCAATTTACCTGTAGAACAATTAATTGCTAATGTTGCGGAAGGATTTACCCAGGTTGGTAAAACTCAGCACTCAGCACGGGCTAAACGCCCCGCTACCGCTAACAGTACTCAGCACTTACTCATCAACAGCGAATCAGCGTTTACAGAAATTGTGCGGCGAGAATTTGTCGATAAAAGTCTTCAGCAAGCGCGGTTAGTCATGGTGTGGCGGGTTCCTGGATTAGCACAGTTAAATCAGACTTATGCTTTAGATGTGTTAGCGGGAGTTTTAGCACATGGTAGGACATCAAGATTAGTTAGAGATTTGCGGGAAGAACGCGGATTAGTTTCTTCGATCGCAGTTAGTAATATGAGCAATTTATTACAAGGTACATTTTATATTTCTGCTAAATGTGCAGTTGAAAACATCGCCGCCGTTGAAGATGCGATCGCCCAACACATCCGCCGACTACAAACAGAATTAGTCACAGACAAAGAAATCGCCCGCATCCGCAAACGTGTCACCAACAGATTTATCTTTGGTAACGAAACCCCAAGCGATCGCAGTGGCTTATATGGTTTCTATCAATCATTAGTCGGTGATTTAGAACCAGCCTTTAACTACCCCCTGCACATTCAACAACAAGAAGCCAACGATTTACTCCTCGCCGCCAATCAATATCTCTGTCCAGATGCTTATGGTGTAGTGGTCATGAAACCGTTGTAAATTAGGGAGTGGTAAGTAGGGAGTGGTGAAATTCCCTACTCCCTACTCCCGATTCCCTACTCCCCATTAAAATGTTTTGGACTGAAATTGATGCCCATATTAGCCGAGTAACTGGCGAAAATTTTCTCACTCAAAAACGGCGTTCTGTAAGTGGTGGCTGTATTAACCAAGGTTACGCCGTTTCTAATGGTGAAATCACATACTTTGTCAAACTCAACCAAGCATCGCAAGTAGCGATGTTTGAAGCTGAAATGTTGGGTTTAAAGCAAATGTTCGCCACAAATACTATCCGTGTACCCAAGCCCATTTGTTGGGGAACATCAGGCGATTCTGGCTACATCGTTTTGGAATGGTTAGAAATGGGTGGCGGTAATACCCAATCTTGGGCAGAAATGGGGCGCAAGTTAGCCGCCATGCACCAAGCAACCAGCCAAAATGGTTTCGGTTGGGATATGAATAATACTATTGGTTCCACTCCCCAAATCAACACTTGGACAGCCGATTGGATTGATTTTTACTGTACACATCGCCTTGGTTATCAATTTCAGTTAGCCAGAAGGCGCGGAGGTAATTTTCCGAAACAAGATAAATTATTAGCCGCGATTCCCGAATTATTAGCCAATCATGAAGTACAACCATCCTTAGTACATGGCGATTTGTGGGGTGGAAATGCTGGCTGTACTGTGTCAGGCGAACCCGTCATTTTTGATCCAGCCACTTATTATGGCGATCGCGAAGTGGATATTGCGATGACAGAACTTTTTGGTGGTTTTCCCGCCGCTTTTTATCAAGGATATAACGCCGCTTTTCCCCTAGATCAAGGCTACGAACGCCGGAAAACTTTGTATAACCTTTATCACATTTTGAATCACTTCAATTTATTTGGTGGTGCTTATGGTTCCCAAGCCAACCGGATGATTGACCAAATTTTGCGATAAAGATTGGGGCAAGAATTTGGGGATGCGATCGCCAGCATAGTTGACTCATCAGCCGATTAATCTCTACACCGACCGATTCGCAAGCAATCCCCCGTTTGATCTTCTCTGGAAGCAAATCGCTGTGGCGATCGCTTTACTTTAGTATAAACACTATATTTATTTATATTAGCAGTAATAATTGGCACATTAATATTACTGCTCGCTAAACTAACTTCCGCATTGTACAAATAAGCCGGTAATGCTATGAGTCCAATGCAAATTATCCTATACATATCAACCTCAGCAAATAATTTACGCCTACGTCATTTGGTCAGTTCCACCTTGATGAATCGGACTTTCCAAACAGATAATTGCATATTGATATTGTATCAATTGATGCAATAATCTAGACGCAGAGACGCAATTTTTAAAATATCAGTTCCATCCTCAGATTTGTGTAGCTTACAGGATGGTCATGACTCATAAGATGGCTTCCCATTAACTTATGCAAGCCTAACTACAAAGAAACAGGACAAAAATCCGCAATCACAAAGAAATTCATTGCTGTCTTTAGAACTTGGCGATGATGTTGCGCTTATCCAGTTTGACCAAGGCTCATTTCACACTGTAAAAACTCTTGATTGTCCAGAAAAAAAGGATGACAATTTCAATTGCTCTAAAGCCTGCACCATTAACAGATGCTTTTAAGCATTCTATTTTTTCTCATCTGAGTATCCTTTTGGTGGACTGTAGACAAATCTCTAAAAATAGCTATTTATTTAAAACCGATTATTAAGCAGATAGCATAATGTAGCATTTGTCGGTTTAGTGCAGTACAAGTTGATAGGGGAAAGAGGCTAGAGGCTAGGAACGAGAGGAATGTACCTCATTGAGATGAAAAACACTGTAATCCAAATTATACTACCGTGTAAATGTGTTTACTTATGTTTGAAGATAGACTCACAATTGTGACGATACTTATTAATTGTATGGACTTGGTATGTCTTTTGTATTGCTTTTTAGTGACGAATTTTAATAGTCAATTAATTTACTTTCTTTGATAGCTAAAGAGGGGCAGTCAAGTAAATATATGAGTAATCTTTCATAATTTATTGTCAACCTCATATTGACCAATGAGAACTAATAGGATAGGCTTGGCAATCAGAGATGTTCTATCAGGAAAAATATGAACAAGAAGTTAGTACTGAATTTGCTTTCTAGCTCGGCAATCTTTACCTCCCTGATGTCTACATTGGCAGTCATTCCAGCACACGCCTCTGTGAACCTCACCCAAAAATTAATTCACACCAACGATGGACGTACTTGCATTACTAATCCCCACGGTTTGAAGGATTTTGTCTGTATTCGAGATTCCGAAAGAGATCCCAAAGCACCTCCCGCACCTACATCTATGGTGGTTTCATCCCAGCCATCTGATACCAATATTGCAGAATTGAACTTTACAGATGAAGAAAGTGATGCCGCAATTAGAATCTTTAAGTGTGACTGTCCTTATTGCATTAATTCTTTGCGACAATTACGCGGTAGTGGCAACTTAGTATACTAAGCTGAAAAACTTAAATCTTCATCAGACTTTCGGAAAACATTGTATTTAGTTTTAACAACAATCAAGGCAATCGATTTGCTGGGTATAAATTGAATTTTTACTCAGTACAATCCAATACCAAATAACCAAAAGCTTTTGTAACCATATACTATAGGAATACGGTTTGATTCCTGAATCTATTTGTGTGGGCAGGGAGTAAGCTGTTCGTCATTTAGATCGGGTCAGGCTAAAACACTAAATCCTTATGCTGGAACTGTGACAGCAGATCGGAATACCCAATTTAAATGTATGACAGCTTAGGGAGTAGGAAAGAAACCTGCTCTGTACTGATTTTTTTCCCAAATCAAATATGAGTCCTATATATAAAAATTCTATTTGACTGCTGGATGTCTCTAATACCAAATCGATATGAAGAAGCATATAATTAGCCTGCGTTCGGCTTTGCCGTTGCCGATAGGCTAGGCAGGCTTTGTTTGTATAGCCCCAGACTTCAGTCTGAGGGGTTTATTTCAATCAACGGAATATATACTTAACACTCCACCAATTGATTTTGACAGGTTGCAGGTGTTCAGAACCCCGACTTTTTGAAAAAGTCGGGGTTCTATGATGTGATTTATGTGGAGGAATACTACAGCGTTTTCCGTCTTAATAAGATACATTCCTCTAGTCTCTAGCCTCTATTACCTATTAACTTGTACTGCACTAAACCGAAAAACGCCATAGTTGATGCCCGCTTGATGTACATACACGATAAAATTTGTTTATCTAGTAATCTGATAAAATCAACATTTTCGTATGCTTGCCAAGTCAACGCCTGCTGAACAAAGAACAGTTCTGCACAACGTTAGCTGGGAAACCTTTGAAGCTTTGCTAAGAGATACAGGTGAAGAGAGAGGTTCTCGGTTTGCGTATGAATGCGGTACTTTAGAAATTATGACACCACTATTTGAACATGAAAACCCTAAAATTCAATTTGATCGGTTAATATTTAGTTTGGTTGAGGAATTATCATTAGAACTTAAAAGTGCTGGTTCTACAACTTTAAAACGAAGATTATTAAACCGAGGCATAGAACCAGATAACTGTTACTATATACAAAATGAATCAAGAGTCAGAAATAAAGAAACTTTAGACTTAGAAACTGATCCACCACCTGATTTAGCAATAGAAGTTGATATTACTAGTAGTTCAGTTAATAAGTTTAATATTTACGCCGCATTAGGTATTTCTGAACTATGGAGATATAACGGCCAGAATTTAAAATTTTATCAATTATTAGAAGGGCAATATATTGAGTGTGAGTTTAGCCTTGCCTTTCCGATAGTATCAGTACGTGATATGAGCCGATTTATCGAACAAAGTAAAACTATGAGTGAAATTGCTTTACTCAAATTATTTCGTGCTTGGGTAAGAAGTCAGCTAGAGGGTTAATGAGTTGTAATTTAACATCCTGTGGTGCGGTGAGCGATCGCTATTCTTGTAAAGTAGACTCACAATCTTGACCATATCTATCCACCTCCTGCTTTTTCTTGCGATAATTCCCAAGGGGCATATTCTGGTTCGTCCAAGGGGGATAGATGACTCTCAAACGATTGGTTTTAATCATTTCGACTGTGATAGCAGTTGTATTGGCAACTTTGTCGCTAGTCAGTAGTTGGCAGAAACCACAGTTCCAAAGTCGTCTGGAACTTTATCAAATCAATATTGCGCTGCAAGCCCAAGCTTGGCAGCCAGAAGATAGCAATGGTGATAATTTTCAGGTAATTCGCCAAGCTATCCTGGAAGATCAGCCCCTAGAAAATGCCACACAGCAATATCAAGCAGCACGTAAATCTGTACAAACTAATTTAGATCAGCTTAACAGCCAACTTACACAGTTAAGTTCTCCAGCTAAACCCCTACCACAAGACACTGTTGACACTAGCGCATCTCCAGAAGTCACCAAGAAACAATTACAGCAATCTCTTTACCAACAGCAAAAATTACTCGCCGAGTTAGATTTACGTCTGGGAATTTTACAAGTACAACAAGGACAACAAGACACAGCCTTGAAAACTTGGGCGGAATTACAAAAACCAGCACTCAACAGCGATTTTGCAGATACCGCGACTATCTTGAGCGGACTCTGGAGTGATCCTCCGCGAATTTTACCCAACGCCCAGCAGCTAATTAAAAAGAATTTAGATGGTTGGTTTCGGAATAAGGCTCTGATTCAGCTATACCAACTCCAGCAACGTCAAGAACCTTTAGCCGCAGTTAAAGCTGCACAGCAATCAGCCGCAGCCCAAGCAGTATTTAAACTCACCCTCATCGGCACGATCCCCGCCTTAGCCGCATTGATCGGCACAATTCTGCTGATTTTCTTATTGACACAACGCTTGCTGAAAGGAAAAGAAGCGTTATTGGCACAAAATGGTGATTTGGTTTGGACAACACCCTGGGATGGCGAAACCGTACTCCAGGTTTTTGTTGTGGGATTTTTCTTTATGGGACAAGTTTTTGTTCCCATTTTATTATCTATACTGCCAATTCCCCGCCCGATTGTAGGTGTACGCTTACAAGCTTTTTCAGTGTTGGTTAGTTACTTGTTGGTGGCGGCTGGGGCGCTGTCGGTGATGTATTTCTCCATCAAACGGTTTTTCCCTCTACCAAGATTGTGGTTTAAATTCCAACTCCAAGATAATTGGTGGCTGTGGGGATTAGGCGGTTACTGCACCGCTTTACCTGTGGTTGTGGTGGTGTCGTTGATTAATCAAAAACTCTGGCAAGGGCAGGGTGGTAGTAATCCGTTATTACAACTGGCGCTAGAAAGTCAAGATTCTATCGCATTAGGAATATTTTTCTCCACAGCCGCGATCGCTGCTCCCATATTTGAAGAAATTTTATTTAGAGGCTTTTTGCTACCCTCTCTCACCCGTTATTTACCTGTGTGGGGGGCAATTTTGGCCAGTAGCTTGTTGTTTGCGATCGCTCACCTGAGCTTGTCAGAAGTTTTACCACTCACCGCCTTGGGGATCATCCTGGGAGTAGTGTACACGCGATCGCGCAATCTCCTTGCTCCCATGCTACTCCACAGCCTCTGGAATAGTGGCACACTACTGAGTCTTTTCCTCTTGGGCAGTAGTAACTAATGAAACATATTTAATACGGTTGCCGTAGCAAAAAATATCTGATTACATCTGCGTAGGTCATGATTTTTCGTAGGTGATTACTAAAGCAAGTATTCTATGAGATTTGGCTGAAATTTAATCATATTGACAGCCAAAAAATTCCAACATTACTGTCAAATAGACTACAAAACTTCTAGATAAACCTCTAGTACTATCTAGATAGTGAAAGCTATTTTTCAGATGTTGATTGCCTATCTGTGTCATATTTGGCAAGCGATATTGAATCATAGCCCTTAACCATAGGAGTGATGCAAAACAATTAAATAAGGTATTCAGTGTAACTTCAATTCACTAGTACCAAAATGGCATAATTTTCTAGTTGAGGAATACATGCCATCTGTATCGAATTTATCCCTTTACAGCTAATTTAAAATCTCATCCTTGCAGCCATATCAAAAAAGTCCGGAAATAACATTAATGGACTTGAAAGAAATGGTATGATATCGCCGTTTTTTGATGATTATGAGTATTTATCCTCCTCCAGAGAAATCATACTTACGAATCTACAAAATCACTGTTTTTGATGTCATAATCACAATTAAATACATACAGCAGATTTCAAGTAAATAAAGTACACAAATTAGTTTTCTACCTAGCTTAGAAAACTAATCTAATTCTGAATTTTGATGCTCGGATTCTGCTGTAAATCAAGTAGCTTGCTAGTTTGCAGCTACAAAATACTTGTCCCTATTACTTATATTTTGTAGTGTTTCCTTTAAAGTGTTGACATCTTTATTTAGGTAAACGTTAGGCGTATACTAACAAAAAATCAGTTTCATAAATAGTTTTTCCTAGCTGACTATTCATGTACGACTAAGAAAAAACACTGTGTTTCTTGGTGATTTCTGCATTTCTATATTGAGATTCAAAAACATTAATTACAAATTATGAATTGAACTCAACTGTTCTTCATCAAAAGAAAAATTTAGTTTTCCACTGATCTTTGAGGAGTAAGAATACTATGGCAAATCTCAACCCTACTAGTCATCCTAATAAGCAACTTTTGGCTGGTTACTGCGGGATAATTTTTGGCGGGTTTGGCGTTCATAAATTTATTTTAGGATATGCTGCTGAAGGCTTTATTATGTTGGCTATATCCATAGTTGCAGGTACTTTTACTTATGGAGTCGCCTTGATAGTGATGCAGCTGATCGGTTTGATTGAAGGCATGATTTATTTAAACAAATCCTCAGAAGAATTTGCCGATATCTATTTTGTCAATAAACAAGGCTGGTTCTAAAGCTCATATCTCACAAGAACAACAAGATACCCGACTTTCTTCAGAAAATTGGGTATCTGAAAAATGTTCATATTTTATCAATATACTGTAACTTATCTTGATATTTTAAATACAATACTTAACTATATTTAATGCTACCTTTGACTTTCTGTGCTAGACGCTCCAAGTTCCCAGCAAAGCGTAACAGAAGGTTTAATAGATAACAAATTGTATCTGTTGTAAATATGTAGAGGCTAAGTAAATAAAGTTACTATAAAATTGGAGTGTTATTTATGCTTGAGGCGTATTTCTAACCAATGTCTAATAACAGTCCTAGCGATACCAGTAGTAAAAAACTAGCAGCAGGAATTTGTGCAATCTTGTTAGGAGCTTTAGGGATTCACAAGTTTATTCTCGGTTACACAACCGAAGGCTTAATCATGTTGCTGGTTAGCATCCTCACCTGTGGTTTTGGTGGAGCAATTATGGGCATTATTGGTTTAGTAGAAGGAGTTATTTACTTAACCAAAACCGATGAGGAATTTGTTGAGGCTTACATTGTCAACAAAAAAGGCTGGTTTTAAGTTTTAATTTTGGCAGGTTTCATTTGCCGTTGTGATTTCAGAGGACATCTGTGTTGAAATTATCTTCTACTCCTCTATCGTGCCACGGTAAGCTAGTACGTTGGGGTATATTAGGGTTCTCTTATACCCCACTATTTGGTACATATTTTTACAACCAAAATTATCGTCTTGGGTTTTTAGTCTGTCCTATTAGACACTTAACAGGAATCCCTTGTCCTACCTGTGGTATGACACGTTCATTTATGGCTATTGGGCGAGGAGACTTAAACCAAGCATTTACCGAGAATTTATTTGGCCCTATTTTATTTGCTAGTTTTGTCATTGCCATAGTTCACGTTACCTTA
Organism: Aulosira sp. FACHB-615; assembly: GCF_014698045.1. Classification (GTDB taxonomy): domain Bacteria; phylum Cyanobacteriota; class Cyanobacteriia; order Cyanobacteriales; family Nostocaceae; genus Nostoc_B. Next base: position 237,264 of record NZ_JACJSE010000002.1, on the reverse strand, counting down.
GAATTGTTAACTAGGCAGGAAATTAAAACTTTATATTGTCAACTATTAAGACTGAAAAAGGTACAAATACTGTTTTTACTGATCGTGTTAATTTATCATACTTTCCGGCTGTATCACATCTCACAAACAGGAGAATTGTATATTGCCTTTAGTCAATCTCCTTTGGGTCAATGGCTTTTTCAGTAAGTCTTTGAATGGCTAGAGCAATTCCTCAATCATTTACAAACATCTTTCTTCCTTGTCTACCTTTTCACCCTTGTCTCTTTGGTTCATATATCAATTAGGATGGGAAAAAATAGTCTGAGTTTTACTACTATGCCAATGCTCAAACGTAAACATCTCATTTGGTTTTTCTTACTGCTATTAGGCTGTGGATATTTTAGTACCATGTCTAATTTAGAAATTAATTATTATTTAAAGAGTGTAGTTTTCCTACTACCAATGCAGTTGGCTGCAATTATTTATGTTACTTATCTAGGCTGGAAGCGCAACTGAAAGTCAAGTCATCCCAATTCGATAAGAGGCTGTATATAACCCAAGAAACTGGAAATCTGGGGCTATACAAACAAAGCCTGCGAAGGTAGAGAAATAATATGCCTATTCACATTGATTGGGCAAGCTTCGGTTATTTCTACCAGTCAATCGTCAACATAACAAAATATATAAAGAATTATTAATTTGTCATTAGTGTAACTAAATTTATTTTTGTAACACTCCTTATTTGAATTTGATGTGATTTATGTTTACTTAAAACTTTTGGCTCTCCTAGACTAGCTATAACAAATTAATACTTAATATCAGGTTAAATCCTTACATAGTTTGGTATTCAAGAGTAATAAAGTAAATTTTTATTAAATCATTGTTTTTATGTTAGTAAAACCTTGTTATATCAATCGTTTGAGCCATTTTTTAGTGTTAATTTATCAGCCCAAGTCTGGGAGAGCCAGAAAAGTTAGCGAATGGACTACCATTACCAATAAAATTTGAAAGTAGGAGAAAAAGAATACAAAGATTTTTATCATTACCGAATTTCACAATTGAGAAAATCTGGTTTCCGATTATTAAAGAATGGTTATCAATATACTGTAGCGAGGAAAAAATAATTTATCTAGCAATTGATAGAACTAATTGGAAGAGAATAAATTTATTGATGGTAAGTGTAATTTGGGATAAAAGAGCATTGCCAATTTACTTTAAGTTATTACCAAAATTAGGGAATAGTAACATATCTGAGCAACAAGAGATATTATCTCAAGTGATGCCACTTTTTCAAGGATATTTGTATGGATATGGTCATGGAATTAATGAGATTAAATCGCAATAAATGTAAGTATTATCAATAAGGTCTAAGAGCTATGAGGCTTATAGAGTGAGTCTTCTAGCTTATTTCGTCTCCCCTTCAGCATGTTTCTGTGTATGATAGTGATGACAAATGCCAATTTAGAGGTTATGTAGGCTTAATTCATGCGAATGGTCTTCAAAAAGAAGTTGAAATTATTCAACAAAAATACTGCTAAGAATCACTACGAAGGTGATAGATTTTCAGGCGAAAAATCTTTCTACTAGATGTGCTGCTAAATTTCCAACATCTAGATTATGTACATGATCATCAGCTAATAAATTAATCACCGCAGATAATCTATCACCTTCTTCCGCAATTCGTTCACAAGCTGCTAAGTTAACTGCAAAATCAAACAGCGATTTTTCACCTAACTGCTGTCTCACCTGGACAGCTAATATATCATCACTGACCAAAAATTCTTTAATTGCATCTAATAACTGATTGCCTAAAATCTCGTCATGTTCCCAGGTTTCTAGCCAATCTCCATCAACATCTTCAACATAGATATGTACAAAATCTAAACCATAAGTTAGCCAATCTTGTTGCATTTTACGGGCTGTTGCTAAAGCTTGGGCAAATTTATCTAATTGTCCTTCGTAGCTTGCAGTTTCACTTTGATTAGGCATAAAGGCTGTGATAAGCAGTTAATTGAATTAATACATCAAAAATTAGGCAAATTTCAGATATTTGCCTTCCGCAAGATAATCACTGTTATACAAAGCAACGTTGACTAACTGATTAATGAAATTTGCATCTTTAGGATTGTAACTAACAAACAAGCCTCTTTCTATCTCCCATGAGTTAAGTGTACTTTTCCAATCATGATATTTTTGGTTACTTAGTTCTTCAGATACACTAGTAATTTGAATACATAATGGTTGATTGTTGCGACTGCTAACAATTAAGTCTGTCGCCATCGAAAGGTCGGCAATATACCTCTGCCAAAAACTACCTTCACGACTCACAATATCTTGAGCTATAGATTTAATAATACCATCATCCACTTGATTAAATTCACCCGACATTAATTTTTGTTTCCAAATATAAAATTTAGTGTCAGTTGCATTAATCCACTTAGGAAAAAGATAACTATACCAATATCTTTCATTTGCTGTCATTTGGGCAAATTTAGCTTGTTGTTCTGCTTCGGAAGGTAATGATTTAATCATTAACCAAATGGTAGAGTCCGTGATTACTTCCAACAGAAATGCCAGAACCAAAGGTTTTGCCGTCAGGGAACCTAACTTAATATCTTTAACCCAACGATTAATTTCATGCAATTTTCTCGCTAGATTTTGATCTACCGAGGATGCTTCCTCGATAAGTGATTTTAACTGCTCCTTAATCTCTTTCGCTTGCAAATGATGTCCTGCTCGTGGTCAATGATACTTATTTTATTTAAAAAACTTCGTATTAACTTCATGATGCTATTAAATATTGTCGGGGTCAATACCTTGCGCTAGTAAAATCTCCCTTAACCGATTAACTTCCTCTTGGGCTTGTTGGGCGCGGCTTTCTGCTTGTTGGGCTTTTTCTTCTGGTGTGGGTATTAACTGATTATCCGCCGTAAAGTATCTTAATTTGCCCTCATACATGCCGAGATACAGTTCTAACTGCTGACTCCAGAGTTTGCCTTCTGGGGTGGGTGTAATTGGTTGATATCTACCTTCTACTAAATGAAATCCTTGGAACTCAAGAGTAACGGGGTCAAACCAGAAGTAATCAGGGGTACGGAAGGTGTCTTGATAAATTTGTTTTTTCAAGCCTCTGTCTACTGCGGCTGTGGAATCTGACAAAATTTCGACAATCACATTAGGATATTTGCCGTCTTCATGCCAGACTATCCAACTATTGCGGTCTCTTTTTTCTGTACCTAACACCACGAAAAAATCTGGGCCGCGAAATTCTTCTGATTTTTTTTGCCTGGGGCTGTAGTAAATTGTCAAGTTACCAGAAGCATAGAAATCTTGTCTTTCTTGCCACCATAACTTTAATGTGCGAATTAGCAGTTCAATTTGGTCGCGGTGTAAATCACTTTCCAATGGTGGTTCGTCACTTAGTAAATCACTAGGCGGAAATGGTATACCATCTGCTGTGATTTCACTCTTGATCCTGTCTACAATGGCAGGTTCAGACATAAGCGGCTCTCAATATCTACGTTTATTATTTCTGAAGATTTACTAACTGACAGATGCCTTTAAGAACTTGTAATAACTCGATCGCATCGGGGGATTCATTAAGATTTAATAATGGCATAAGTTGATAAGTAGGCTGTTGGGCGCGGGTTAAATGAACAAATTGATAAAGCTGTCCGTTGGTAACTAAACCCCACACAGATGGTTGTTGCTCTAAACTTTTAAAGGCGTAAGTGATTAATTGCGGCAAACCCTCACCCACATGGATCGCACTATTTTTTGTTTCGATAACTAAAATCCAAAAAGGTGCTGTGGTATGAGTTTGAGCGTTATTGACGGCTAAAATATCCATCCGTCCGGTAATTCTTCTGTCTTCATCTTCGACTGCGATCGCCACACTATCTTCCATTGTTAACCGAATCGGCACATCATAAAATCCTGCCAGCCGCATTAATGGCGCTAGTGTTAAAAATTTAACTAAACCTTCAGAAATTTTACCTTCACTAGAGTAACGCTCAAAGTCATTTCTGATTCGCAATAAATCCTGCTGTTCAAACTCAGAGACTGGTTCTAAACTTAAAAAGTCTGTAAATGAGCCATTTGGAAGCTTTTCGAGTTTCAGCAAGCGATGAACATCGTTGAGTGATAAGTTACTAGCTTCAAGAATTAGCGGCATGGTGTGAAGTATGAAGTATGAAGTATGAAGTGTGAAGTATGAAATTTTATACTTATTTTATTTAATGTGAAAATCCTGGATACTCAACAAAAACTAGTACAGGTCGGCGTAAATAAACAGACTATCTAGAATTGCTAAAAGGCTTGTGGTATCGTTATTCTTTCTTTTTCCTTTTGCTTTTTTCCTTTTGCCTTGTTGTACTAGCCCCTAGCCCCTCTTTTCATCCAGCTTAACGAAAATCTAAACTCTTGAGAGCCTAACTAGGCTAAGAATGGTTTTTACTAACATATAGTGATTGTGCTGATCAACTATGTCTCAACCAACTATAGAGTCAATCCTACAAGAGAAGCGTTTATTCCATCCGGCGGCGGGATTCTCGCAAAACGCCCATATTAAAAGCTTAGAAGATTATCAACAACTTTACGATAAAGCCAAGGCTGACCCGGAAAAATTTTGGGCAGATTTAGCGGAAACAGAGTTGCATTGGTTTGAAAAGTGGCACACAGTTTTAGATTGGCAACCACCGTTTGCTAAGTGGTTTGTCGGCGGTAAGACAAATATTTCTTACAACTGTTTAGATAGACATCTCACCACCTGGCGCAAGAATAAAGCGGCGTTGATTTGGGAAGGTGAACCAGGAGATTCCCGAACTTTAACTTACGCCCAACTACATCGAGAAGTGTGCCAGTTTGCCAATGTATTAAAGCAGTTGGGTGTGCAGAAAGGCGATCGCGTTGGTATTTATATGCCGATGATACCGGAAGCGGCGATCGCCATGTTAGCTTGTGCGAGAATTGGCGCACCCCATAGTGTGGTATTTGGTGGGTTTAGTGCCGAAGCATTGCGCGATCGCTTAATTGATGCCCAAGCTAAATTAGTAATTACAGCTGATGGTGGTTGGCGCAAAGATGCGATCGTTCCCCTGAAAGAACAAGTCGATAAAGCTTTGGCAGATGGCGCTGTTCCTTCTGTAGAAAATGTCTTGGTAGTTAAGCGCACCGGACAAGATATTTATATGCAGTTGGGCGGACGTGACCATTGGTGGCACGATTTACAAAAAGGTGTCTCGGCTGATTGTCCGGCGGAACCAATGGACAGCGAAGATATGCTGTTTATTCTCTACACTTCCGGTAGTACAGGCAAACCCAAGGGCGTTGTGCATACCACTGCTGGTTATAACTTGTACACCCATATCACCACCAAGTGGATATTTGATTTACAAGACACAGATGTTTATTGGTGTACTGCCGATGTGGGTTGGATTACCGGACATAGTTACATTGTCTATGGGCCATTATCCAACGGTGCAACCACACTGATGTATGAAGGTGCGCCCCGTGCTTCTAATCCTGGCTGCTTCTGGGATGTGATTGAAAAATACGGCGTGAATATTTTCTACACTGCACCAACGGCGATTCGGGCGTTTATTAAGATGGGCGAACACCATCCCAAAACCCGCAACTTGTCTTCACTGCGTTTGCTGGGAACCGTCGGCGAACCAATTAACCCAGAAGCTTGGATGTGGTATCACCGCGTAATTGGTGGCGATCGCTGCCCAATTGTCGATACTTGGTGGCAAACTGAAACAGGTGGAATTATGATTACACCCCTACCAGGGGCAATTCCGACCAAACCCGGTTCCGCAACCCGTCCCTTCCCCGGAATTTTGGCAGACATCGTTGATTTAGATGGTAATTCTTTAGGCGATAACGAAGGCGGCTATTTAGCAGTGCGCCATCCTTGGCCGGGGATGATGCGGACTGTTTACGGCGACCCTGACCGCTTCCGCCGCACCTATTGGGAACATATTCCGCCCCAGGATGGCAAGTATACATACTTTGCTGGCGATGGTGCGAGACGCGATGAAGATGGTTATTTCTGGGTGATGGGACGGGTAGACGATGTGTTGAATGTTTCAGGACATCGCCTCGGCACTATGGAAATTGAATCAGCCTTAGTTTCTCACCCAGCCGTTGCTGAGGCGGCGGTTGTGGGTAAGCCAGATGAACTCAAAGGTGAGGATGTTGTAGCTTTTGTCACCTTAGAAGGTACACATCAACCAAGCGAGGAACTGAGTAAAGAACTGAAAAAACACGTCGTGCAGGAGATTGGTGCGATCGCCCGTCCCGGAGAAATCCGCTTTACCGACGCTTTACCCAAAACGCGATCGGGCAAGATTATGCGGCGCTTGTTGCGTAACCTCGCCGCCGGACAAGAAGTTTCTGGTGACACCTCAACTCTCGAAGACCGTAGCGTGTTAGATAAATTACGTGAAGGTGCTTAAAAAGTGCTGAGTACTGAGTAAACAGTAGTAGCGTGTCTAGAAATGTTGCATTAAAAAACCGATTTCATCCGCGTACCCTCCGGGAAGCCGCTATCGCGTCTATATCCGCGTCCATCTGCGGTTAATTTTTCCAATCTAATGCACTATAGCGGTTCTGACTTGCTTGTAATACAGTCGGAACCCCACCCCGCATTTGCTGACGCAAACGCTCCCCTCCCCGCAAGCGGGGAGGGGTTGGGGGTGGGGTTGAAATGTACCTCATCCAACCGAGAACCGCTATATTTTAGTTTAGACACGCCATTACTCATCTGTGCTTGTCTTAAGTAATCACACAGAATTAATTACACAAATTCTCTCCCTGTTCCCTATTCCCTGATTTAATTTTGTGCAACTACTTATGTATAGAGTTCTTCCTAAACAAACTGCATCTATGTACACCCGCGATGGTGTCAGACTGGATGCAGATATTTATCGCCCTGATGCCGCAGAGAATTTTCCGGTATTATTAATGCGACAACCTTATGGTAGAGCGATCGCATCAACTGTAGTCTATGCCCATCCCAGTTGGTATGCTGCCCAAGGTTATATTGTCGTGATTCAAGATGTTCGTGGGCGCGGTACTTCGGCTGGGGAATTTAAGTTATTTGCCCATGAAATTGCTGATGGTGAAGATAGCATTTATTGGGCAGCCCATTTACCTGGGAGTAATGGCAAAGTCGGAATGTATGGTTTTTCTTATCAAGGAATGACCCAACTCTACGCCGCCGCCGCTAAACCCAGTGCTTTAAAAACAATTTGTCCGGCGATGATTGCTTATGATTTATATACAGATTGGGCTTATGAAAGTGGCGCATTCTGTTTACAAACTAATCTCGCTTGGGCAATTCAATTAGCTACAGAAACCGCGCGTCTCCGTTACGATCACACAGCTTATCAGGCTTTATTTACTGTGGCACGCAATTTACCGCTAAATAATCCCGAAGTTCTCCAACAACTTGCCCCGGAGTCGTTTTATCATGAATGGATAGCCCATCCCCAAGCCGATGATTATTGGGAAGAACTTTCACCCAAACGCCACTTGCAAGCTGTGGACTTGCCAATATTTCATATCGGCGGATGGTTTGATACTTATCTGCGTGGAACTCTGGGTTTTTACCAAGATATGGTAACCCGCAGCACCCAACCCCAACATTTATTAGTCGGCCCTTGGGCGCATTTGCCTTGGGGAAGAAAAGTCGGCGAAGTTGACTTTGGTGCGAAAGCCGCCAGCCCTGTAGATAGAATGCAAATTCGCTGGTTTGATCAATTTTTAAAAGATATAGATACAGGCTTATTGCGGGAGTCTTCTATTTGCCTGTTTGAAATGGGAAGTAATATTTGGCGGACTTTCCCTAGCCTAAATACAGCTAACCAACAATCTTATTTTCTGTCAACCACCGGACTCGCCAGCATCCGCGAAGACTCAGGAATACTCAGCACTCACACTTCGACTGCGCTCAGTGTACAGCATCCAGAACTCAGTACTCAGGATGTTTTAGTCCACGACCCTTGGCGACCTGTACCTTCTTTAGGTGGTCATGCCGGCTTACCAGCAGGTGTATTTGAGCGATCGCATCTTGATTGTCGTTCTGATGTGTTAACCTATACCACTCAACCACTCACCGAAGACCTGCATATCCTGGGGAATGTAGTGGTAGAAATTGATTGCAATGCCGACCAGCCTAGTTATGACGTATGCGCTGTGTTATCGCAAGTCCAGCCTGATGGCAAAGTATATAATTTGACTCAAGGGTATATACATTGTCCAAAACATACTCCTGTCCCGATTAAAATTCAACTGCAAATAACTTGTGTACAAATTGCCAAAGGTAATGCTTTGCGTTTGAGTTTGAGTGCAGCTTGTTTTCCTGCTTATGCCATGAACTCTGGTAATGGTGCAGTACTGAACAGTAATGATTTACGCAATGCTCAGGTTATCACATTGACATTACACTGTGGTGGCGATCGCAATTCTCAAATTTTCTTACCACTGGTTTAAATGAAATGTACATTAAAACTAAAAGTTTTCAAATTACTCCAAAAGAATTAGGCGCACTGTTAACTGTTGACTATTACAGACGGATGAAATTTTTTTTTATTCTCTTCGCAATTTTGTTAGTTATCAATATTGTTGTTTCCGTCTTACAAAATCGCTTTGATTGGTGGTTAATATATTCTGTCGGATTAGGAGCGTATTTTGTCTCCTTGCCTTTGTTTTTTCAACCACGAAAGCGCAATTCTACGTTAAATTTTCAAAATCGCTACTGTGAAATTGATGAAAACTTTTTTGCAATGTTTTATGAAGATGGCAGTATTGTTAAACTTAATTACTCACACTTTATGCAAGTCATCAAAAAAGCAGACTATTATTTTTTATACATGACTAAAGCTCAATTTCATTATTTACCAGTTGCTGCTTTTGAAAGTGAAAAAGATATCCATCGATTTGATTTATTTTTACAGAGCAAGCAATTAATTAAAATCTGGTAGTTGCTGAAATTTTATCATTTAACTATAGGACTCATATTTGATTTGGAAAAAAAAATCAGTACACCCAGATCAGGTTTCTTTCCTACTCCCGACTCCCCATTCCCTATTCCCTACCTACACAAATAAATTCAGAAATAAAACTGGATTCCTATATATTTGATTTCTGGCTCGCTAAATCCATAATGATTTCAAACCGAAAGTTTTGCGCTAATTCGATTAAATACTTTTGATATCTGGGATTTTTAAGGGTAATTTCTGACATTAACTTTAAAATTAAATCATCACTACACTGAGCCGCAGCATGATGTAGTTTTTTCAGCCATTCATCAGGCATTTGGTCTAACCAATCTAATACTTCTTGGTGTATGGTATTATGGCTAATATTTGATTGTATTTCATTAATCTTAGGCTGAGTTCCTTCCTGATAGATATATTGAACATTTAAATATTGTTGAATTTTTTCCAATATTTCTGCTTCACGAAACGGCTTATTAATCAAATCATCACAACCTGCTGATAGGATAGCTGCTCTTTGCTCTTCAAAAGCATGGGCAGTTAAAGCAATAATAATCGCATTGACTGACGAAGACACTGCGGTTTCATTTGCAGTTTTAATTAACTTTGTTGCTACATAGCCATCCATCACAGGCATACGCATATCCATAAAAATTAGATGTGGTTGCCATTCTTGCCATAAGTTAATCGCCTCCTGTCCATTTGTTGCTTCACGCACTACAAAACCTCTGAGTTGTAGTAATTTAACTAATACTAAACGGTTTTCTAAAACATCATCTACAACTAAAACTCGGTACTCAGGTTGTCCTGGTGCTAAACAAAGAACTCGACACTGATTTTGACTGATTGTAAGTTGACTAGTTGCGGCGAAATCAATATCAATCTGAAAAGTAAAAGTAGTGCCAATACCTTCTTGACTAGTGACAGTGATATCTCCTCCCATCAGCTGCACATATTTACGACTGATGGCTAAACCGAGTCCCGTTCCTTGTTGAGATTTTCGTCCAATTTCAGTTTGTTCAAAGGCTTTAAATAACAAATCAATTTCTTGAGGAGAAATACCAACGCCTGTATCTTGTATCTCGAAGAGAAGCGAGTGAGAAAAAATATTTTCTGTATGTTGTTGAGATTTTTGGGCTAATTTGACACGCAAAATCACACTACCTTTAGCGGTAAATTTTATCGCATTGCCTAAAAGATTAAGTAAAACTTGCCGTAGTTTATTATCATCTGTTTGCACATATTGGGGTAGCTGTGGTGCGTATTCAAACTGTAGTTGTAAACCTTTTGATTCGGCACGCAACCGCAACATTTCTTCTAGGTTATTTAATAAGGCAATTAAATCAAAATGACTGATGTTTAATGTGGTTCTGCCGGCTTCAATTTTAGACATTTCTAAGATGTCGTTAATTAAGTTGAGCAAATGTTCGCCAGCACGATTAATAATTGCTAGGTGTTGTTGGTGTTCTGTTGACAGTTGATTGTCATAACTCATAACTTGGGTAAAGCCAAGAATTGCGTTGAGTGGTGTGCGTAATTCGTGGCTCATGTTGGCGAGAAATTCGCTTTTGGCTTTATTAGCAGCATCAGCAGTAATTACTGCTGCTTGTAATGCTTGTGATTGTCTTTGGGTTTGTGCTAGTAGTTCGGCTTGTTGCAAAGCAATGCCCAAATGATTGCCAATTTGCACAACAATATTAATTTCACCTGTTTTCCATTCTCGCGGATTAGAGTTTTGATAACTGGCGAGTAAACCCCACAATTTGCTTCCACAAAAAATTGGGACAAGAATATAAGCTTTGGCTTGAAAACGTTCTAATAAGTCTAAATAACAAGAGTCAAAATCGGCTTTGTAAATATCTGCCACACACCGAAAATTTATCTCTTGCTCATAAACACCGCCTTGATTGGCTTGCAGATAAGTATCTTGAATGGGATAAGTGGCACTTTGTAAAATCGTTTCTAGACAGCGACCATCTTCTAAAACATCGTTGGCAATGATGGGATCATGGATTTGTTCTAACATTAAAGAAACCCAACCTTCGCTCATTGATTCTGAGACAAATTCACCACTCCAGTCAGAATTAAAACGATAGACAACCACGCGATCGCAATTTAATGCTTGGCGTAATTCTTCAGTTGTCGCGGCAAAAATTGTCTGTAAATCTAAAGTTTGGCGCATTCTTTGAATGACTTGGGCAATTGCTTTTTCTCGTTCAGCACTCTCTCGTAAAGCGGCTTCTGCTAGTTTACTCTCGGTAATATCTGTAATTGTCCCTATATGTCCGGTAATTTCTCCATGTTCATCGAGTTCTGGTATGGCTTGGCAAATCACCCAAACACTTTTTCCATCAGGACGCAGACAACGATGTTCGCATGTATATAAAGATTTAGCGGCGGCGGCTTCATTCCAGGTAGCAAAAACCCGATCGCGATCATCAGGATGCAAGGACTTTGCCCAGCCAGTACCCATTGCTTCTGCTTGTGGTAAACCAGTAATTTCCGACCAACGCTGATTAAGATAGATGCAATGACCAAATTTATCAGTATGGTAGATGCCGACTGGTGAAGCATCCGCTAAGGTTTGATAGCGCAGCCGACTTTCTTGTAAAGCCAGTTCTGCACGTTTGCGATCGCTAATGTCTACTACCACTGTCCCCACTCCCGAAATCCGATTGTCTTCATCGGGAATCGGAAAATAAGAAGTTAAAAAATAACTCAATATTTCTGGTTGCTTGGGTGTGGTTGTACAAATTTCTATATTGAGAATTTTTTCGCCAGTCGATAATATATGTTCGTAAAATGGCACTAATAAAGGTGCAATTTGGGGTATAACTTCGTATACAGTTTTACCAATATGTGATTCTGGGGATAATCCGTGAATATCAGCTAAAACTTGATTTACCTGTACATACCGTAATTGATTATCGAGTATTTTCATCCCCACAGGCGCACTACTAAAAAAGGCATTCAGACGCGCTTCTCGCAGTGCCAATTCTCGCTCTAAAGTTTTGCGTTCTGTAATATCTTTATGAGTACCGATCATCCGCAACGGCTGACCCCAATCATCACATTCAACAATTTTCCCGCGAGAATGAATCCATTTCCATTCATTATTACCACCGAGCATCCGATACTCAACTTCATAAACAGCACTCACCCCTTGCAGATGGGCTTTTAAAGCAGAACTGACTGCTGGTAAATCTTCTGGATGGATATATTTCTCCAGTGCTTGAGAAGTATTTGTTAGATAATGGCCTTCGTATCCCATAATGTGTTTCCATTGCCAGCCACAGTAAGCTTGATCTGTGATCAAATTCCAATCCCACAAACCCAAGTCGCTGGCTTCTAAGGCAAGTTGTAAACGTTCTTCACTTTGTCTGTGGGCCGCTTCGATCATTTTGCGCTGAATTAAACTGCCTAACTGAGTCGCCACAGCCCCAACTAACATCAGTAACCGCTTATCAATAGATACAGCAGTGCGTTTAAAGAAGACTAAAATTGCTAATACTTCACCATCAGCTAAAATTGGCACACCAAAGGCTGCTTTTAATCCTACTTGGGCTGCTTGTGGCGATCGCAAAAATAATGGTTGCGTAGCCACAGAAACATCTTCAATCCATTCTGGTTGTTTATTTTGCCAAATCCGCCCAGGTAGCCCCTCACCCACAACAAACTTGACTGTTTGGCTATTGAGAGAAAATTGTCCTAAGCTGGTTTCTTCGCCATACCAAACTAAACTATGTTCTAAACATTTCCCATCTTTACTCGGTAGCCATACTTCCCCAAAATCCCAGTGAATAGAATGGCAAATTAAACGCAACACCACTTTTAAAGCACTATTAACATCCACCGCGCGGGTAATAGCTTGGGATGTTAATAGTAGTAGCCGACTTTCATTTTCTGCCTGCTTCCGGTCTGTAATATCTTTCGCTGTAGCTAACACATATTTTTGACCATCAATTTCAATCATTTCCGCACTGAACAACATAGTTTTGATTTCTCTATTGGCGGTACGGAAATCAACTTCATAATTGCGTAAAGATTTAGTTTGTTGCAAAATTTGTGTCAGAAACACACTTTCTTGCGAATTAGCCCAAATCTGCAATTCTTGATCAGTGTGACCAATCACTTGGGTACGAGAATAACCAAATAGCCGACAAAAACTATCATTAACTTCGATGTAGCGAGTTTCTGGCAGTTTACACAAAATAATTGGGTCAGGAGAAGCTTTAAAGGCTGATGCTAACTTGGCTTCCGAAGCTTGACGTGCGGTTTCGGCGCGTTGACGTTCCCGCGCTTCCAATATTAAAGATGCGATATTTGCCAGGGAACGGGCAACGTTTTGGTCTTCTAATGTCCAAGTCCGCAATTCTCCCACCGCTTCTAAACACAAAACTCCCACCGTTTTTCCGGCTGATCGAATCGGTATATCTAAAATCGAAATAACGTTGATTTCGGAATAAGGTTGAGCAAATTCTTGGGTTCGCGGATCAATGTGAACATTCTCCACCGCAATGATTTCTTCTTGCTGCAAAGCTTGAAAATAAATCGGATAATCTACTACAGCTAAGGTACGCCCTTCACTATGACGCTGATGACTTTGCTCAAATAAATCTAGGCAAGAAATCGCAGTTGCAGTTTGATTATATAACCAGATACTAGCTCGTTCTGTTTCCAAGCTTTTCGTAGCTGCTTCTGTAATTGCGCCAAATGCTTGTTTGATCTCACCTTGATATAATATCTGATTTTTAGCTAATTCCGTTAATACTAAGTTATGGTTACGGAGTTTAAGATTTAGCAATTTTAAAGCTTGTGCCTGAGATGTATCCTTTGTTGGTATTGATGCCAACTTTATTTGCTGAGACTGGATGTGACGATGAATGCAATTCTGCACACGAATTAAAATTTCGGGAGCGCACAGTGGCTTGGTAATATAGTCAACAGCCCCTAATTGAAAAAATTTCTCTCTATCTTGTAAGGTTTCTATAGAACTGAGCAAAATAACCGGAATATGTCGAGTTTGTGGCTGAGTTTTGAGATACTGACAGACTGCATAACCATCCATTTCCGGCATGAAAATGTCTAGTAAAATTAAGTCAGGCAATATTTTGAGTACTGCGTCAATTGCCAGTTTACCTGAAGTTATTTTTTGTACCTGATAATTTTCGCCTTCAAGAATTTGAGTTAAAAAATTTAAATCAGTGGGCTGATCATCAACCAATAGAATTTTCATCGATTGATCATACATAAATGTCTCTTGATTTTATAATTTATTAAAAATTTCTGGGGATCAAAGGGAAAATATTTTCATAAAATTAGAATATTATTAATAAATATAACGCAGAGATATAGGAATACGGTTTGATTCCTGAATCTAGTTGTGTAGACAGGGAGTAGGGAATGGGGAGTAGGGAGTAGGTAAGAAGCCTGATCTGGGTGTACTGATTTTTTTCAGAAATCAAATATGAGTCCTATAGTAATTTGGTTTGATTGCCGAATTTACTTGTGTTCCACAGAAAACGTGAATTACGAGTTAGGCGAGATATCTTCACAAGTTCCTCATTTTTTTCGGGTTCAATGTTGATGGAATTATGGAGAATGGCAGTTTAGTCAAATCAAATGCAGTATGTCGAGTGACTGGTAGCGATAATTGCTTTGATGTAGGTTTTGACGGCGATCGCACCGCATAATTCCAAATCAACACATCAAGAGTATTGGGTAATTTCAGCACAGGAGGAAACAGATGGAAACGCAACCAACTTACCCATCACCAACACTTCTAGAAATTCCCCCTGGCTATCTCAACATTATGGGTTATGTTGATGAGTCAGAAGTTAATGGCCCTGGTTGTCGCGCTGTGATTTGGGTGCAAGGTTGTCCCCGCGCCTGTTCTGGTTGCTTTAATCCTGAGTCTTGGCCCTTTGAGATTAACCAACTGATTGCTGTTGATACCCTCGCCGAGCAAATTCTCAGTAAACCCCAAAACACAGGTGTCACCTTCTCTGGTGGCGAACCGTTTTGGCAAGCACCTGCTTTAGCCGCTTTAGCACGTAAACTAAAAGCTGCGGGCTTAAATGTGATGTCTTTTACAGGTTTTACCCTCAAACAACTCCAGTCCGACTCCGCACCTCCAGGTTCACAAGAACTATTAGCACAATTAGATATTTTAATTGATGGGCCATTTGTCGAATCCCTGGCGATTAATTCCCCCAACTCCCCAGTTTCTTCTAGTAACCAGCGAGTAAATGTCTTTAACCCTGCTTTAGCCGACCAAATTACTTGGGCTAGTGACCAAATTGAAATTCACATTCTCAAGGATGGTAGCCGCATTGTCACCGGTTATCGCGGACGACTGGAATTAACTTAAAGTAATCCCAATTCAAAAAATGTTTGCCACAGATAAAGCATTGAAGAGGAAATCGTAACCAGTTAAATAACCAGCAATATAGGACAATACGGTTCAGTTAAGAGAATAGTAGGTTGGGTGTAGCCGCGTAACCCAACAAAGCCTTGAAAATGTTGGGTTCCGTTCCTCCATCCAACCTACACCAGTCTAAGTTGTTGCCTTAACTGAACTGTATTGCAATAAGTAGTTAAACATAATTAATTACACAAAGTCATTGCGAATGGAGCGAAGCGAAATGAAGCAATCGCAAGGGCTGGGATTGCTTCGCTTCGCTCGCAATGACTGTAATTAATTTTGCGTGGTTACTTATAGGACTCATATTTGATTTGGGAAAAAATCAGTACACCCAGTTCAGGCTTCTTTCCTACTCCCTACTCCCCATTCCCTACTCCCTGTCTGCACAACTAGATTCAGAAATCAAACCGTATTCCTATATCTCAGGTTTTTCTCAATCTTTACTTTTGAAAACAACACTGGCAATATTTATTCTGCACAGTTGGTACAACACTTTTTACTTGATATTCAGGACAATATACTCTCAAAATATGTCTCGATAGGCTTTGGTACGTCTTGATTCTCAAACTTACTAATGTCTTGAAGAAATTTAAATATAGATGGATTTAACAGAACTACAATTGTATCTCCCTCTTGCCCATCTTCACTTAGTACATAAAATCTTTCATCACTATCTGCTTGAGACAGAATAAGATTAAATAAATTTGTACCTCATTAAACTAGGAAATTGTCTAGGAGATTTCGTGCATTTTGGGAACTGATATTGAGTGCGATCGCCTCTCAAAATTCAGCACTTTGAAGTTCTAAAAACTCACAATCATATAAATTTACCAATTGAAATCATAGTAATAATAACATCCTAGTTTTCAGTAGATTTCCAGAGATTTCAGTAATTATACGTAGGACGATCAGCCAATAAGTGGATATCTTGATGAAGTGGAAATGAGTATCGTTAATTTTCACTAGAAATTCCCCCATTGTAACCAATTGTTGAAGTATCGGACTGCAAAACATCTCCAGGACTTACAGACAAAGTTTGTCTGTTAAGAATGGGTGTAAGGGCTTGAGGTTATATAAGGGTTTTTAATACATACACCCCTATACCCCTTCACCCTTCATCAAACCCTTATCTTTCTTTTTTTTGCGTAGCTTCAACAGATCATTTCAATCAACAACACAGGGCAATAATTATGCAAGCTGCTGAAAAACTGAGCAAAATTGTCGGCAATTCCGACGCATGGATTTTGAGTAGTGCAGAGTTTCAAGAATTAGCAACAGAACTACTCAAACAAGGTTTAGTAGCTCATTATCCATTTAACGGCAATGCAGATGATAGCAGTGGACACGGACTTCATGGAACTGTCTACGGTGCAACACTTACCAAGGATAGATTTGGGAATCCTAACAGTGCTTATCAATTTGATGGCATTGATGACTATATCGAAATCGCCCACAATGACCTGCTAAACCTTACTGATAACTTTACTATTTCCCTCTGGATTAACCAACCAGAAGATAATTCATTAAGAGGTTACAGACTAATTGACAAAACTACAGCAGGTGTCAACGATGGCTATAATTTTGATACCTACGATGGCAGTACTGGCAGAAGATTGCGTCTAACTGGCGGAAAACAAAACGTATCTGCTCACACTGCTTATTCTCTCAACGAGTGGCATCACGTAGCTGTAGTTTTCTCTAAAGGTGTATCAACTTTTTATTTAGATGGTAATCTTGATGGTTCAGGACAACATCATAGTGAGGCAGTTAATACTAATTCTTTAACTTTAAAAATTGGTGCAGCCCATAACTCTCATACCGAATTTTTCAAAGGTGTGATAGATGATGTGCGGATTTATAATCGAGCATTATCTGAAAAAGATATTCAAGAACTTTATGAATTTCCAACTGCACTTAGACAGTGTGTTTTAGAATTTAATGGTCAAAATAATTATGTATCTTTACCTGCTGTAAATATTGATTATTCTCAGGGCTTTAGTGTAGAAGCATGGGTACGCTACAACAGCTTTAAATATTGGTCAAGAATTATCGATTTTGGCAATGGCGTAAGTAGCAATAATATTGTTTTTGCCAATCCAGAAACCACTAATCAACTAGCTTTAGATGTCAAAACTAGCGCCGGAGAAAGACGAATTACTAGCGCCGCAGTTCTAGAAACTGGCAAGTGGACGCACTTAGCTGCAACAATTGATCAGTCAGGATTTGCGAAACTTTACAAAAATGGTGAGTTAATTCAAAGTGGACAGCTACAACTCCCAGCAAATATTAACCGGACACAAAACTACATCGGTAGAAGTAACTGGCCGCAGGATGGTTACTTTGATGGTCAAATTTCAGAAGTGCGGGTTTGGAATATTGCTCGCAGCCAAGCAGAAATTCAACAGCATCTGCACAGCAGACTTGCAGGAAATGAGGACGGGTTAGTTGGTTACTGGCAGTTAAATGAATGTTCCGGTACTGTAGTAGCCGACAAGACTAGTCGTGCAAATAACGGCACAGTTAACGGCGCGATTTGGCAACAGCAAGAACTACTCATCAAACCTGCACCTGCAACTAACATTGAACCTGAAAAAAATTCTACAGATGCAGCAGTAAATCTACCAAACAATAGCAAAATCAAGCTGCAATCTTGGAAAGGTGATTACTTACACCGTCCCGACTCAGAACAGGGTGTCACCACTTGGGGAACTGGTATCGGTAATGAATGGCTGGTGGAGTCGGTCAGCGATCGCACCATCAGACTAAAATCTTGGAAAGGTGATTACTTACATCGTCCAGACTCAGAACAGGGTGTCACCACTTGGGGAACTGGTATCGGTAATGAGTGGGCAGTTGAGTCGGTAAGCGATCGCACCATCAGACTAAAATCTTGGAAAGGTGATTACTTACATCGTCCAGACTCTCAACAAGGTGTCACAACTTGGGGTACAGGTATCGGTAATGAGTGGAACCTGGAAGTTATTCCGGCTGAAGATAGCAAACCGACTGCGGAACAAGTCACTCCTATTGCACCAGTAACGCCAGAACCACAACCAGAAACCAATAATCTTCCAGTTGCGGAACCAGTCGCACCGCCATCACCGCCAGAAGCCAATAATCTTCCTGTGGCGGAACAAGTTATACCTGTAGAACCAGTCACACCACCACCACCGCCAGAAACCAATAATCTTCCTGTGGCGGAACAAGTTATACCTGTAGAACCAGTTACACCACCACCGCCAGAAACCAATAATCTTCCTGTAGCGGAACCAGTCATACCACCACCACCGCCAGAAACTAATAATCTTCCTGTAGCGGAACAAGTCATACCTGTTCAACCAGTGACACCACCATCACCGCCAGAAACTAATAATCTTCCTGTAGCAGAACAAATCAAACCTGTTCAACCAGTGACACCACCATCACCGCCAGAAACCAATAATCTTCCAGTTGCAGAACAAGTTAAACCTGTTATTCCAATCACACCGCAACCAAGACCAGACACAAATAATAGCAGAGCTAACAACAATCAGCGTCAAACCCAAACTAAGACTAGATATGATAAAACCGACCTAATTGTTTATTTGTTTTTGATTGTGCTGATTTTACTGATAGCTTGGCAGCTATTTAAGCCGAATTAAGCACAGAACTAAAATAGTAAAAATGAAGAGCGATCGCCGTGATGATGCGATCGCTCTTCATTTTATCTCTATCACCTGTCACCTATCACCTGCTATATATGATGATGTATGGCGATCGTCATCTGCTTTTTTCCCATCCCGTTGCCAAAAAAAGCCCCCATTGTGGCACTCTGAGAGACAGGATTGTTTAGTCTGAATATTTTAGCTACAAAAATTTACTGAATGAGTTATGCAAACTCTGCCTACACCTACAAGCTCAAACACCACATCTAGTCAACCCACCTTTGATACTACAATCAAACGGCGTAAAACTCGGCCAGTCAAAGTAGGCAATGTCACCATCGGCGGCGGACACCCTGTGGTGGTGCAGTCAATGATTAACGAAGACACTCTGGATATTGATGGTTCTGTCGCCGCAATTCGTCGCTTGCACGAAGTCGGCTGCGAAATCGTTCGTGTCACAGTGCCTAGCCTCGCTCACGCTGTAGCATTGGCAGAAATTAAGCAAAAAATCATTACAACTTACCAAGATGTACCCATTGTGGCTGATGTACATCACAATGGCATGAAAATTGCTTTAGAAGTTGCCAAACACATCGAGAAAGTACGGATTAACCCTGGATTGTATGTGTTTGAAAAACCAAACGCCAACCGTACCGAATATACTCAATCCGAATTTGAGGAAATTGGCGATAAAATCCGCGAAACTCTAGAACCTCTAGTAGTTTCCTTGCGCGACCAAGGCAAAGCGATGCGGATTGGGGTAAATCATGGTTCCCTAGCGGAAAGAATGCTATTTACCTACGGTGATACTCCAGAAGGAATGGTGGAATCGGCTTTAGAATTCATTCGCATTTGTGAATCATTAGATTTCCGCAACTTAGTGGTTTCCATGAAAGCCTCTCGCGTTCCCGTGATGGTAGCCGCCTATCGTCTGTTAGCCAAGCGGATGGACGAATTAGGTATGGACTATCCTTTACATTTGGGTGTCACAGAAGCAGGTGATGGTGAATACGGCAGAATCAAGTCTACTGCGGGTATTGCCACCTTACTAGCAGATGGCATTGGTGACACCATCCGCGTCTCCCTCACAGAAGCACCAGAAAACGAAATCCCTGTCTGCTATAGCATTTTGCAAGCTTTGGGACTGCGGAAAACAATGGTGGAATATGTCGCTTGTCCTTCCTGTGGACGCACCTTATTTAACTTAGAAGAAGTACTACATAAAGTCCGGGAAGCCACCAAACACTTAACAGGGTTAGATATCGCCGTGATGGGTTGTATTGTCAACGGCCCTGGCGAAATGGCAGATGCTGACTATGGTTATGTGGGCAAAACTCCTGGTTACATTTCTTTATATCGCGGGCGAGAGGAAATTAAAAAAGTTCCAGAAGACCAAGGTGTAGAAGAGTTAATCAATTTGATTAAAGCCGATGGACGTTGGGTAGATCCATAAGAAGTGTGAAGTATGAAGTATGAAGTTATGTAAAATTGTTTGGGGCTGCTTGTCTGTAAGAAGCGAAACCCATCACTACCAGGAACCATCAAAGCTCAATTTCATACTTCATCCTTCATACTTCAGACTTTATACTTCCCAAGTTCGCCGGATTGTCAAGTATTTTCATGAAATTAGAAATACATACCCGGTCTTTGCAGAATACCTGTGTTAGATTGGGCATACTGACTATTATTTTCCCTCTGACACAGCTGTCATTATGGTGATTACAAAAAGTAGGCTTGTTTTGGGTGCTACGGCAGTAACACTCTCCACAATTGCTGTTACTAGCTTGGGCATTCACTCGCGTGGTCAGGCTTTATTTAAAGCAAGTCCCAAGGAAACAGTAGATGAAGTTTGGCAAATTGTTAACCGCCAATACGTAGATGGCACTTTTAACCAAGTAGATTGGCAGGCTGTTCGTAAGGAGTACCTGAACAAGTCCTACAGTAATCAGCAAGAAGCCTATAAATCCATCCGGGAAATGCTGAAGAAACTTGGTGATCCTTACACTAGGTTTATGGACCCGGAAGAGTTCAAAAATATGCAGGTTGATACCTCTGGAGAACTCACAGGTATCGGGATTACTATCAGTCAGGATGAAAAAACCAAGCAATTGGTTGTGATTGCGCCCATTGAAGATACACCGGCATTTAAGGCGGGAATCTTAGCCAAAGATATCATCCTCAAAATTAATGATAAAAGCACTAAGGGTATGGATACAAACCAAGCTGTATCCTTAATCCGTGGCGAACCAAATACTAAAGTTACACTTACAATTCAGCGTAACGGTGCTATCAAGCAGTTCAACATCACACGCGCCAGGATTGAAATTCATCCAGTACGTTATTCGCAAAAAAAATCACCAGCAGGGAATATCGGTTACATCCGCCTGAACCAATTCAGTGCTAATGCTGGTAAAGAAATGCAAAACGCCATCAAAGATTTAGAGTCTAAGAAAGTTGCTGGCTATGTTCTCGATTTGCGTGGCAACCCTGGTGGCTTGTTATTCTCTAGTGTAGAAATTGCTCGGATGTGGCTAGATAAAGGCACAATTGTTTCTACCATTGACCGCCAAGGCGAGCAAGAGCGAGAAGTTGCCAATGGCCGCGCTCTCACCAATAAACCATTAGTAGTGTTGGTAGATAAGGGTTCTGCTAGTGCTAGTGAAATTTTATCGGGAGCTTTAAAGGACAATAAACGGGCTGTTTTGGTAGGTACTCAAACCTTTGGTAAAGGATTGGTACAGTCGGTGCGTCCCCTAGATGATGGCTCTGGATTGGCGGTGACAATTGCTAAATATCACACTCCTAGCGGTAAAGATATTAATAAGCACGGGATTGACCCCGATGTGAAAGTGGATTTGACAGATGCTCAACGGCAAGATTTATGGCTGCATGAGCGTGACAAACTAGCAACTATGGCTGATCCACAATATGCTAAAGGCGTGGAAATTTTGGGTAAACAAATTGCTGCCAAAGGTATAACTAGGGCGGAGAAAAATAATTAGAGGGTTTTAAACATGGGATGATTTCTGACTCGTGCCAAGACGCAAAAAATCAACCTTTAAGCTTGGCTAAAATCGCAATTCATCCCGCATACTCAGCACTCAGCACTATTATTGGGGTTGGCATTTACCAGCCCTGATTAGCCCGATCCGCCGCGCGATCGCTTCTTCTTGGGAAGTAAATGTTCCCCACTTTTCTATAATCTCTGGATCATCGTCTCTAACTAAATTGCTGGGGACGATTTCGCAGTTTTGGGCTTTGCGCTTGACAATATACCAAAGTTGTGTATTTTCCATTATTAGTTATTAATAATTTTTTCTACTGCCACATCAACATCGGGAAATGCTAGTGGCTGAATTATACCAGCCGTTAATGTTTGCTTTGAGGTGTATTCTCCATTGAGAATTTCTCGAAATATAATGAGACTTTGCTTTTTTAAATTCACAACCCAATATTCTAAAATACCTGCTAGGGCGTAGATTTTAGTTTTTATCTCTAAATCTTTTTCTAAACTAGAGTTAGCATACTCAATCAACCAAAAAATATTTTCTGGATATGGATGATGGTGTTTATATTGCCGTCCCAAACGTTGGACAATGGCAATATCTGGTTCTGGTTCAGAGTTGTTAGGTAAGGTAATTGGTTTAGCTTCACGAATTGAGGCTCGTTCACCCAGTAACTTTGCTAGATATTCACCCGCTTCATCACTAGAATAAGCATGAGGTTCGCTTTCTGGTGAAATTTCGATAATTTCTCCTTGCAAAAGTTCAACTTGGCGATCGCTTAAAATGCCAGCCTCAATCATGCGATGATATTCGTCAATCGTCCATTTAGCCACAATCACACTCATGACGATTGATTCCTCCCATGTCAATCATGATGTTATCTTAGCAAGAGGGTGAGAGAAGGGATTAGGGGCTAGAAAAGGTGTAGGTTGGGTGGAGGAACGGAACCCAACATTCTCAAGACTTAGGGACTAGAAAAGTTAGTAGCCATTAAATATATTGATATTTTCTATTAGATCATTCTTAAGATAGCAATCCTAAATGATTAACAAACCTCTCTCCCTTGTCTCCTGTGTCTACCTTGTCTCTTTTGTTAATTTCTCAAATATGACTGTTATATTTCTGCATAACTCATGAATACCGTAGTTACATCAGAAAAAATTCATCTCCCTGCTGGCGCTGTCCTGAAACTTTTGGGAAACTGGCAAGACTATCAAAGAATGGTATCAGTGTTAGGCGATCGCTCCATCCCTCGGATTAAATATCGACCAGGGGAGATTTTATTGATGGCACCATTACCAGAACATGGAAGAGATACAAGCTTACTGGCGTTGGTTGCAATAACTATACTTGACTATTTAAACCGTAAGTATGAGTCGTTTACACCCATCACCATGAGTTTGCCAGAGGTTAGCGGTATTGAGCCTGATTTTTGCTTTTATATTGAAAATTGGCAATCAGCAGTCGGTAAAAGCTGGATTGATTGGCAAAATGATCCGCCGCCAGATTTAGCCATTGAAATAGATGTTACTAGTTATACCGATGTTAATGATTATTTAGTATATAAAGTGCCGGAGGTCTGGCTGCTGAGAAATAAACAGTTGTTAATTTATAGGTTACAAGGGGAAGATTATACACTGAGTGAAAGCAGTTATTTTCCTAACATTCCAGAAATTGTACAGCACTGTTTCCGAATTGCGCGGGAAGACACGACAAGCGAAGCAATTAGATGGTTGCGGAACTTTCTTGTATCCACACAAAAATGATTCACAAAGGTAGATAATTTTTTATAGATACTTTTGAGATGCAACCACCGATGAACGCCGATGAACGCCGATATGAAAATACAGAAGATTTTAAGATTTTGGATGTTCAAAATTTGGATGTAAATTATGGCGGGATTCAAGCACTGAAAAAGATTAATTTAACTATTAATAAAGGTGAGGTAGTTACTTTAATTGGTGCGAATGGTGCTGGTAAAACTACTACACTCAGAGCTATATCCAAAATAGTTAATCCTGTGCGTGGCGAAATTATTTATAGTGGACGCAATATTACCCGCCGTCAACCTCATGAAGTTGTGAAATTGGGGATTGCCCATTGTCCAGAAGGGCGGAGAGTTTTGGCAAAGCAAACTGTTTTTGATAATTTATTATTAGGTGCTTATATCCGTTCTAATCAAGCAGAAATTAAAGCTGATATTCAACGTCAATTTGAGTTATTTCCGCGATTGCTACAACGCCGCAATCAGTTAGCCGGAACTCTCAGTGGTGGTGAACAACAAATGTTGGCGATCGCAAGGGCTTTAATGAGTAGACCACAATTGTTATTGTTAGATGAGCCAAGCTTGGGTTTAGCACCAGCAATTGTCAAAGAAATCTTCGCAATTATTGAAAATTTAAGGGCGACAGGTGTAACTATTTTATTAGTTGAGCAGAACGCAAATTTAGCCTTACAAATTGCTGACCGGGGATATGTACTCGAAGCTGGTTCTATCACTTTAACAGGTGCAGCATCAGAATTAATTAGTGATGAGCGGGTGAAAAAAGCTTATTTGGGATAATAATTAATTTTTGATGATGATAGGTCAGTGCCAAGGAATTAGAGATAGGTTCATGCCGAATTATTTTAAATTGTGACTGTAAAGATACTACCCCTAGATTGATTATTTTCAATGGTAATTGTGCCGCAATGTGCCTCGACTGCCATTTTACAAAAAGCTAATCCTAAGCCAATTTGTGACACATCAGGCATCCTGGTTCCTACTTCATATTTCTCAAAAATAATTTTGCGTAAATCTTCAGAAACCCCTTTACCAGAATCAATCACTTGTAATTTAGCCCCGCCTGTTGGTAAATATTCTGCACGCAAGGTAACTTGTGAGTTGGATGGGGAAAACTTAATGGCATTCGTGAATAAATTATCTAAAACGCGGCGGAACATTAAAGCATCGATTTCAATTGTGTCACCGGGGTTTGGTAATTCACTAATTAAGGTGATTTTCTTTTGAGCAGCGATCGCTTCCACATCTGATAATGCTGATTTACACAAAGAATGTAAATCTACTTGACTGTAATTGAGAACCATTTTGCCTGATTCCAGCTTCGCCATCAACAACAAGCTATCAATTAAAGATTGGAGTTGTTGTCCAGCCAGTAAAATTTGCTCGACTTTGCCTTGTTGCTGTTTTTGAGATAAGCTAGGGAATTTCAGCATTTCAGCCCCTAAAACAATACTGGCCAGGGGATTTCGCAAATCATGGACAATCATGTTTACCATGTCTTCGCGCAGTTTGAGTAATAATTGCAGGCTGTCATACTGCTGCTTAATTCGCAACATGGAATGAACTCTGGCACGTAATTCTACCCGGTTGACGGGTTTACTAATAAAGTCATCTGCACCCGTAGCCAGACATCGAGCTAAATCTTCCTTTGCCGTTAATGCCGTCACCATAATAATCGGGACTGCTTGCCACTTGGGTTGGGACTTGATGCGTTTGCAAACTTCCATCCCATCCATATCAGGCATCATTACATCCAACAAAATCAAATCAGGCTGAAAATTATCAAGACGACTTAGGGCTTGTTGACCATCAGGAGAATAGTGTAACTGGTAGTTTTCACCATCCAGCAAAGTTTCAACAACATCAAAGTTATCCGGTTCATCATCAATAACTAAAATAGTGGGTTGAGTCTTCATCGAAAAGTTTTACGATCTTCCTAAAAGTGTTTGAATGGTGGCTACCAGTTGTTTAAGTTTTACGGGTTTGGTTAAATATTCGTTAGCACCAGCAGCTAAACAAGTTTCGCGATCGCCCGGCATAGCTAAAGCTGTCAGGGCAATCATCGGGATATTCATAAACTGCTGATCACCACGGATGCGACGCATAGCCTCTAAGCCATCCATTCCCGGCATTTGAATATCCATCACAATTAAGTCTGGGCGATGAATTGTCACCAAATCAATAGCTTGTTGTCCATTGTGGGCAAATATCAAATCATAGCCTCGACTTGCCAGATAACCAGACATCGTATCAATATTTGCTTGATTATCTTCTACTAACAAAATCACTGGATTAGCTAAAGTTGCCGCAGGTGCTAAATTGAGATTCTGCTCTGCCGCAGCCGAAGAATTTCGCAGCTTGCCAATAGTAGACTGGAGTTGCTCGCGGGTAATCGGTTTCACTAAATATTCAAATGCGCCCTGAGCTAGTCCTTTAAGACGCTCATCAACGACAGAAAAGATAATCACAGGAATATTTTGAGTTTGGGGATGAGTCTTGAGTTGATGAAGCACATCCCAACCCGATAGGTTAGGTAGTTGCAAATCCAAAATGACTAAGGCAGGTTGCACCCGTAGCACTTCTTCTACGGCTCCTTCGCCTTGAGGATAGGTAATGGGTTGGATTCCCATTTCCTGGAAGTAGCGAGTAATTTGATCTGCTGCTGCGACAGAATCTTCGATAATCAAAACCTGAGCATTTTCCACAGGCCAGCTATGGCTGGGTAAGGGAGCAGTAATGATTGGTGTTGTAACTATATGCTCACTGCTATGACTGGGAACGCGGACAGTAAAACAACTTCCTTCGCCAACTTTACTGCTAACTGAGACTGTTCCCCCATGCAGATTGACAATGCGCTGTACCAGTGCCAAACCTAAACCGGTGCCATTGTAGTGGCGGTTCAGGCTACTGTCAAGCTGAACGAAGGGCTGAAACAATTTACCGATTTCTTCTGGGGCAATGCCAATACCCGTATCAATCACATGAAAGTACAGATGGGCATTATTGGTGGCTGAAGTGATTTCTGTTGTTTCCTGCCGGACTTCGATGGTGACAGAACCTCCTTCTGGGGTGAATTTGACAGCGTTGCTTAGTAGGTTGATCAGTACTTGACGTAGACGGCGCTCATCTACTTGGATACTGTCGATGTTGCCATCAATACAAGTATTGAGGCGGATATTCTTTTTTAACGCCATTTGTTTGACAAAGGTGAGACTTGCATCACACAAACTTCTGACAGAAACATCACTTAATTGCAATTCCAGCTTGCCAGACTCAATTTTTGATAAGTCGAGGATGTCATTGATGAGTTCAAGTAAATGTCTACCACTGCGTTCAATGGTGGCGATCGCTTTGACTTGGCGTTCATTGAGTGAGCCAAACACACTTTCTTGCAAACCCTCTGACATCCCTAAAATTGCATTCAGTGGTGTCCGTAATTCATGGCTCATGTTTGCCAAAAATTCGTCTTTGAGTCGAGTGGCGCGAGCCAGTTCGATATTTGTGTTCACCAGTTGCTTATTGGTTTGTCGGAGTTCTTCTTCGGCTTGTTTGCGATCGCTAATATCAAATAAAGTGGCGCGGTTATATAAATAATTACCATCAGCATCTTTCACCGCCGTAGCGTTAATCAATACTGGCAAGATTGTGCCATCTTTACACACCATTTCATACTCTAAGTCTTTAGCCCAGCCCTGCTGTTTGAAGCGAGGATAGTTCTGCTCAAAGGCCAAGCGACTATCGGCGGTGAAAAAGTTGACTAATGGTTGACCAATCATTTCTGCACGACTGTAGCCCAACCATTGCAATTCTGTTTCGTTGACTTTAATAAACAGACCTTCTTGATCTAGGGAATGATAGCCACAAGGAGCATTATTATATAAATCTTCAACTTCATGGGCATATTTCGCCAGGGCTTCTTGGGCTTGTTTGCGATCGCTAATGTCAGTTATCCGCACTATATTCATAGTACGTCCGGCGACAGTAATTGGTTTGGCGGCAGTGTTTCCCCAAAAAATATTGCCTTTTAAGGTTACATATTCAATTTCGCGGCTCCAGACTCCTTGACACTCCATTTCTGCCATAATTGCCTGGGTTTCCTGGGCAGTGAATGGTTGGCGCTGGAGTGCCTGACCATTAATATTAATTAATTCAGTTTTGTTTGCTGCTTCAAATAGTTCTACAGCCCGACGATTACAATCTAAGGTGAGTAGAGTAGACCAATCAACTAAGAAAATTGCATCGGCTGATTCGTTAAAAATTGCTTCCCGCAAATCTCGGTTGCGAATCAGTTCTTGTTCTGCTTGTTTGTGATCGGTGATGTCAAAGTTTACGCCAATCACTCGTACAGGTTCACCTTGCGCGTCACGCTTGAGAATACCATAGCCTTTGAGGAAGCGAATTGCTCCACTGGGTTGAATGATCCGAAACTCAACATCATATTCTTGCTTACCGTCAATCGCTTGCTGGATACTTGCCAACATATAATCCCAATCTTCTGGGTACAAGAAGTTCAACCAAGCATCATAAGTACCACTAAACTCCCCTGGACTCAACCCATACAGTTCATACATTTGGTCATCCCAAATTTGTTTTGCTTCGGCAAAATCATATTCCCAAATCCCAAATTTCCCTGATTGCAGTGCTAAAGTCAGTCTTTCTGAGAGGTGATGCAGTTGTTCTTCGGTTTGTTTGCGACTGGTAATATCTGTGAGTGTGCCGATATAACCAATTACTTCTCCATTGGCGTTAGTCTCGGCTAACACATAGCAGTGAAACCACTTCACACTACCATCGGGAAGCAGATGTCTACCTTCGTTGTCAAACAGTTCGTTTGGTGCTAAATCTGCCGCAAACCATTTCTGGAGAATGCGATCGCTATCTTCTGGGTGTATAGCATCTAACCAACCAGTTCCTAATCCGGCTGATGTGGGTCTACCTGTCATTTCACTCCAGCGATCATTAATGTAGACACAATTACCTGCGGCATCTAGTCGAAAAATAGCCACAGGCGCGGCTTTAGCTAGGGTAGCATAACGGTGTTCACTATCTTGTAGGGCTTCTTCTGCCTGACGGCGATCGCTAATATCTGTTAATGTGCCGATGTAGCCACTAACACTGCCGTTACTATCAATTTCGGGTACTCCCTGGACATAAAACCAGCTAATACTACCATCTGGGCGCAGATGTCTACCTTCACTTTCATAGTATTCTCGGAAGTCAACAGTTTCCTGATCAAATGTAAGTTCCCATTCTTGCTTTAAGCGATCGCGGTCTTCTGGGTGAATTGCTGCTAACCACCCCAGACCTAATGCAGACTGTGTTGGTCTACCAGTCATTTCGCTCCAGCGATCGTTGACATAAATACATTGACCAGCAGCATCCATGCGGAAAATCCCCACAGGCGCAGCTTCTGTTAAATGGGCATAACGACTTTCGCTTTCTTTGAGTGCTTCTTCTGCTTGTTTGCGTTCAGTGATGTCGGTAAAAGTGCCAATGTAACTAATAATATTGCCGAAAGGATTACTTTCTGCGAGGAGTTGCAAGTAAAACCAAGTGATACTGCCATCTGGATGTAAATATCTACCTTCTTGGCGAATTTGCCAAAGTCCCTGGGATAACTGCATCCACAAACAATCGCGGTCTTCGGGATGTAAACTTTCTAACCAACCCAGTGCTATCGCCTCTGATGTTGGTCTACCTGTGAGCTTGCTCCAGTAATCATTCACGTAAAGACATTGACCAGTGGTATCCAGCCGGAAAATTGCCACTGGCGCAGCTTCTGTTAAAGTTTCATAACGACGTTGGCTTTCTTTGAGGGCGGCTTCAATTTGTTTCTGCTCGGTAATGTCTTTGGCAATCCCTAAAAATCCGATGTTATTACCTTCTATATCGAGCAAGGTTTTTATTGACAAAAATACAGGGAAGCGAGTCCCATCTTTGCGAATGTAAGTCCATTCATTTTCATAGGTATTGCCATTTTGAGTGACAGTCATAAAAAATTCTGTCCCTGGGGCAATTTCTCTCCCTAGTTTTGCAGAAAGCTCTACTGCTCGTTGTTGGAGTTCTTCTGGATCATGAAACACAGTGGGCTTGATTTGATTGATCACTTCATCTGCTGTGTAGCCCAACATTGTTTGAGCAGCTTTGTTAAAGGTTTGGATACCATTGCAGTTATTGAAAATAATTGCATAGTCGCTGCCATCTAAAATGGCTTGTTGCAAGCGATTGACGGCAATTAATTGGGCTTCGATTTGTTTACGTTGGGTAATGTCAACATGACAACCAATCATTCGCAGGGGATTACCTTCTTGATCCCAGGCAATGACGCGCCCAGAACAAATGACCCACACAGTAGAACCATCTTTATGTTGATATCGTAACTCACTGTGATAAGGGATTTTGCCATGACTTTGAACATGCTGCTGGAACATTTCTAGGGAACTGGCTAAATCTTCTGGAAAAATCAGCCTTTGCCATGTTTCTGGCGTGTTGGGCAATTCATGATCTGCGTAGCCAAACATTTGCTTGAAGGTGGGGCTGAGGTACTCTTGATTGTTGGGAATATCCCAGTCCCAATAACCTGCTAGACTAACTTCGAGAATTTGTTCTAGGAGATTTAATTCCATTCGCAGCATTTCTGATTGCTGCCGTTCTGCTTCTGAGTGTTTGCGTTCAGTAATGTCTGTCAACACGCCTAGCATTCTGAGCAGTTGTCCAGTCTTGTTATAGATTCCCCTACCCTTCACGGATACCCAGTGAATGCTCCTATCTTGCCAAATCACGCGGTATTCCACAGCATAATCGTTTTGGGTGGCGATCGCCTGTCTCAATTTCTGTTCCACCCATTGCCGATCTTCTGGATGTACATAACTCAACCATTCTTCTAAAGTCAATAGTAAATCATTGATACTATTGATAACTCCGTGAATAGCGTTTTGGCTGGCAACGATTTGATTAGTAATGGGATTCCACTCCCAATAGCCAATCCCCGTAAAATTTAAGGTCAGCTTGAGTTTCTCTTCACTGGCTTTTAAGGCTGATTCGGCACGTCTTCGTTCTGCTAGTTCTGTTTTTAATTGTTCATAAGCACTGGCTTGTTGAATGGCGATCGCAATTTGCACCCCTAATTGATCTAACAAGTCCAACTCTACCGCTTGCCAGTGGCGAAAATTGCTGCATTGTTGAGCAATTAATAATCCCCATAATTGCTCTTTGACCAAAATTGGGACTACGAGATAAGCTTTGACTTCAAATTGTTCTAAAAGATGTAAATGACATTTGGTTAAACCGGCTTGATAAATATTATCGACGGCTCTTTTTGTGCCTTGGTGATAATCACGCCCTCCACCCTGTTGAAAGCAGGTATCTTGAATTTGCCTTCCTAAAGCGATTGTCCAGCCAGGTAGCACTGACTCGGCTACAATATTGCCACTCATATCCGACTCAAATTGATAAACCAGTACTCGGTCTGCCTGTAAAAATTGCCGTACTTCTGTGGCTGTGGTACTGAGAATTTCTGAGAGTTGGAGAGATTGGCGAATGCGTAAAGCGATCGTGGCAATCAGTTGTTGTTGTTCCTGAATTTGTTCTAACTTGCGAGTCAGATGTATTCGTTCTACTGCATGATGAATGGCATTGTGTAAGGCTTTGGGCGTGAAATGATTTTTCACCAAGTAATCTTGAGCGCCATATTTCATCGCGTTAACGGCGATCATTTCATCGCCAGCCCCTGTGAGCATAATCACAGCAGATTGCCGATTCTGAAGCTTTTGTCTCAACTGTTGCAAAAACTCTAGTCCATCTTCATCTGGCAATAAATAATCCAGCAAAATTACATCTGGTGTTTGTTGCTCACACCAGAGCATCGCTTGTGTTGCCGTCTCAAATTCTAAAATTTCATAAGACTGCAATCTGTCGTGCTGTAAATACTGACGATAGACATAACGATCTACAGCAGAATCATCAATTAAGAAGATAGTTAGGGCAGAGCGATCGCTCATAAGTCAAAGATACCGACGCGATAGAATTATAGGTCTTGACTAATCCAGTCCACTCTCAACAGGGAAGTAGAACAGTTGCAATACCTCTCTTATGTTTATACTTCCCAAAAAACCTCATCTTCATAATAAACTTTTGTATCCCCATCCTCATTCCGTGCTATTCACCAATCAGTTTCGCAAACATACTTAAGAACCCACGTACAGTTTTCCGTAGATAGGACTCATATCATGTCCGGTAAAAGACTGATCATCAAAACCGCAGGGAGAAGGGGGGTGGGAGGTGGGAGGATGGTGAAGAAATCTTTCCCCCCAAACTCCCCAAACCCCCCACACTTCCCACACCCCCCACACCCTGTTCCAAAACCTTATTTTTCGTTTTTTTGCGTAAATCCTCAGATTATCCAGTCAAGCACCTCCGTATTCTCGCCCTCATCCCAAATTTATACACAAGTAAATTCTCTCAAATTCATCAGTAACAAATTTCCTGTTTTTCCTCGATTCTTTTTTGCTCAAAAACTTGAATAATAAAGTTATGGTAAAGACAAAGAAGCTAGTCACTTCCTAATGTCATTGCCAGGGGCTTTTGAATTTTCAGTTAGCTAAATTCAAAAACTCAAATCAATTCTGCATCTACCTTGAGGTTTTTTAATTCTCAATTGGCACTAACTCCCAATTCTCAACTCTTTCTCCTCCTAGCTAATAGCTAGACATAAGAATAGATTTTCTGTAATTGTCGTTAGTTTCTTTGAGAAAAGTAGATTTAGCTACAATCACCAAAGGAGTGTAGAATTATGTCTTTCGCAGGTATCCCAAGTCATTCTCATCAAGCACTACACACAGCAAAAAACACCAAAACTTTTGCTAATTCTATTAACATCGTGTTTTTTGTAAGTTCCTGCATCATTTTATCAACTTCTAGCTTGATGATCCTCTCTTCTGTTATTCCTGCAATTACTTCTGCCCTTTCATTACCTACGGCTCATCCGACATCTATTCCTTGGATTAATAATGAGTCTGACTGTAGACATACTGGCAGAAGTTGGCAGGATAATAAATGTTGGGATCATGAACATAGCTTAATGTTTTAATCCTCCGTCACAATCCTTCATAGAGATATGTATTGCCATAGCTTAACAAGTACTACGCACAAACATCATGCTTTTCTAAAACAGTTTTTGGCTAGTATTCCGCCGCAAACAGCAGCAACGTTTACGGAAATACAATTAATAGCAATTCAACAAGCATTTCAACAAAAATTTAGTAATTGTGCGGCTGTGGATATCAAATTCTCTATTCCTTTACCAAAGCAGCATTTTTCTCTAACAATCAGGGTTGGCAAGGATAAAAAATCTAAAAAACGTCTCAATTACCCAATTTATCAGCAACTAAATCAAGTAATAGTTACCAAGTCTGGTTTAAGAATTATTACAGCCTTGATGGGAACACTTTGTATGATAGAAGTAGTGCCATCAATTCCCACAACTTTATTCCCTGCAAAAAGGTCGATATATTACCATCCTTGACTGGCAAGTTTAAGATTAATTCTGATCATAGAAAATACTGAGGTGTATTAAATTTTTGTAAGCAAAAATATTAATGATACCTGACATCTCATCATCTATCTTGTTCCAGACATCTATATAATGCTTCTCAACTATCACAGCCCCGATAATATACACCAGACTATCGTCCGTCAGCCGCTAACGGTTCATCCCAAGATGCGGCTTCTGGATGTGATTGCTCTCATAAATGAAGCACAAGCTAATTTTCGGGATGCGCCTAGCAAAAATAATTCTGCATCAAACAACTTCACTAAAGATATTAATAATATTGCATCTCAAGTTGCTAGTTGTGTTTTAGTGGTTGATGACTCGCAGTTAGTCGGGATTCTCACCCAGCGAGACTTAATTAAAATGGCAGCCGAAAGAAAGAATCTAGAAGGTATCAGTGTTGCTGAAGTGATGACAACAGAGTTAGTAACGCTGAAGATAGAAGATTTTAAAGATGTTTTTACAGCGTTAAATTTACTGAGAAAACATCGGATTTGTCATCTACCAATTATCGGGGAGCAAGAGGAATTGATTGGATTAGTGACACCTACGAGTCTACTGGCAGTTACTATTCAACAAGCTGGACTATATAATTATGCGCGAGTCAAGCTTGCCGAACGCCAACGCATTGAGGCTGAGTTGCGTTTAGAGCGTAATTTTATTTCGACAATTTTTAATCTGACAGATGCTTTAGTAGTTGTCTTAGATAGTCAAGGAAGAATTGTCCGCTTTAATCAGACTTGCGAACAAGCTACAGGTTACGCATTTGAAGCGGCTCAAGGAAAATCTGTTTGGAATGTGCTGATGTTACCAGACATCACAGAATGTCTGAAAAATCTCTTTCAAAATTTGGCAACCAGAGAGTTTCCCCAACGTTATGAAGCTATTTTAATTAATCAGGATGGCGATCGCCGCTTAATTTCCTGGTCAAATAAAGTTTTACTCAATAATGATGACCAAATTCACTATATCGTCTGTACAGGGATAGACATCACCGAAAGTCGCCAAGCCCAAGAAGAACTGCAACAAGCCAAAGAACAATTACAAACAGTCTTAGATGCAGTACCAGGGTTTGTATCTTGGGTAAGTACGGATGGCTATTATTTAGGGGTGAATCGTCATTTGGCGGAAAGTTTCAACTTAACAGCCGATAATTTTGTGGGACAAGAATTGGGTTTTCTGCAAAATAGCCCCCAATTTACAGAGTTTATGCACGACTTTCTACATCGACAAGATGTAGCTGATTCTAGTGTTGTCGATACCCAAATCAACGGGTTCACACGTAAATACTTAGTCATAGCGCAAAAATATCAACAAAACACGGCGGCGGTGGCTGTGGGAATTGACATTACAGAACGCAAGCAAGCAGAAATTGCCTTAGCAGAATCAGAAGCCATGTTGCGCTCTGTCTTGAAAAGTACACCTAGCATGGTACGAGTTGTTAATGCTGAAGGGAAAATTTCTTTTATTAACCAAACTACACCCCATCTATCCTGGGAGGAAGTTGTAGGTACAAGTATTGATGACTATGTATTACCAGAAGACTCGGAAATTCAACGTTCTGCTTTAGAGAAGGTTTTTGCCCAAGGAGAAGTTGTCAGCTACGAAACTCGTGCTTTAGACAGGCAAACAAATTTGCAATATTGTCACTCTCAGATTGGCCCCATTTGGCACAACCAACAAGTTACAGGTGCAGTAATTATTACCAACGATATTACAGATCGCAAGCAAACAGAAATTGCTTTACAACGAGCGCAAGAAGCACTGCAACAACTGAATCGAGATTTAGAAGCTAGGGTTGAGCAGCGCACTTTAGCATTACAAGAAAGTGAAGCTGAACTCAGAGCTATTTTTAATCAAGCTGCTGTAGGAATTAAACTAGAAACTTTAGATGGGCAGTTACTCAAGGTCAATCAAAAATTATGTGAACTGTTGGGTTATAGCCAAGTAGAACTGATGAATAAAACCTTTAAAGATTTGACTTATGCAGATGATATTGCCCATCATCAAAAAAACTTAGCAAAATTAATTTCAGGAGAAATAGAAACATTTTCCATAGAAAAGCGGTGTTTACATAAAAATGGTCATCCGATTTGGATTAATCTCACAGTTTCTCTAATTCGAGATGTGGTTGGTAAACCACTTTATTCGGTGGGAATAGTGAAAGATATTCGGAATCAAAAACAAGCCGAAGAAGATTTAAAACGTCAATTTGCCGCAGTTGAAGCAGCTATAGATGGAATTGCAATTTTAAGTGGTAATGTCTACACTTATCTGAATCAAGCTCATGTTGAGATGTTTGGCTATACTAATCCAGAAGAACTGATTGGTAAGAGTTGGTCAGAAATTTACGAGCCACAAGAAGTTCAACGTTTTGAAAACGAAATTTTTCCCACTTTAATGCAGCAGAAACATTGGCGAGGGGAGACGATCGCCAAACGTAAAGATGGTAGTTATTTTGCTGAGGAAGTATCCTTAACTATTTCCGAACAAGGTGATTTAATTTGTGTCTGTCGGGATATTAGCGATCGCAAAAAAGCAGAAGCAGATATTTGCAAAGCATTAGCCAAAGAAAAAGAACTCAGCGAGTTAAAATCTCGGTTTATTTCCATGACCTCCCATGAGTTCCGCACTCCTTTAGCTGTCATTGCTTCTTCGGCTGGTATTTTAAAAAGCTTCAGCCATAAACTGGAGGAACAACAAAAACAAAAACATCTCCAGTGCATTCAAACCTATGTACAGCACACTACTCAACTTTTAGATGATATTTTGCTAATTAATAAAGCTGAAGCAGGTAAATTAGCTTTTGAGCCAAATTATCTTGATTTAGTCAATTTCTGTCATACCTTAGTCGAAGAAATTCAACTGAGTTCTCCTGAACATCATTTAGTTTTTTGTCATCCGCCTCAAAATAGCCAGCTAGATGGTGAGTCAGTCATGGCTTATATGGATAAAAAACTCCTGCGACAAATCTTAAGCAACTTGCTTTCTAACGCAGTCAAATACTCACCAAATAACAGTCGTATTCAAATTGATTTATTAATTCAAAATCAAAATGCTGTTTTTCTCATTCAAGATGAAGGTATTGGCATTTCTCCCGAAGAACATCAAAACTTGTTTGAGCCATTTTTCCGAGCTAGTAATGTGGGGAATGTCCCCGGTACAGGATTGGGTTTGGCAATCGTTCATAAGTGTGTAGACCTACATCAAGGCAGAATTACCATCGCCAGTCAAGTCGGCTTTGGGACAACATTTAGAGTGGAATTACCCTTGGTGGTTAAATCAGTAAATTAAATTTTATTTGATGTTATTCATCACTGATTTTTGGGAAATATAAATATAGAGAATCTATGTGGTAATAAGTCTAGGTGAGCTAACTTCTAGACTTAGCAAACTTCCTCATAGACTTTCTTCTGTGCAGATGAATATGGGGAAACTTTTGAGATAATTTTTTAATAAAATTAATGACCAAAAAAATATTAGTGATTGAAGATGAAGTTCAAATCTGCTCGAACATTCAGCAGATTTTAGGTTTATCGGATTTTCAGACTATTAGTGCGAATAATGGCATCGATGGATTAAGCCTAGCTAAATCAGACAAACCAGATTTGATATGTTGTGACATTATGATGCCTGATTTAGATGGTTATGGCGTACTTAAAGCCTTACGTGAAGACCCGGAAACTGATTCTATCCCGGTAATTTTGCTGACAGCAAAAGTTGAGCGTAGTGATTTACGTTATGGCATGGAATTAGGAGCAGATGATTACATCACAAAACCTTTTTCACCAGAAGAACTGTTGAAGGCAATTGAGATGAGATTAGCACGGGTAGTAAAACCTACCTTGATGAAACAAAAGTATGAAAAAGAACGTCAACAAAATATCAAACTCAAACAAGAAATTCAAGTTAGCCAGCAAAAGTTAGAAGAAACTAAGCAGTTGGCTGATATGCGGAATGATGTTTTAGAAAAGCTGTTGCAAGATTTAAGTAATCCGCTTTCTAATATTAATATGGCGGTGCATATGCTCAAGCAGGTGCAATCAGATAATGACCGCGATCGCTACTTGAAGATTTTACAAGAAGAGTATGACCGGGAAATAATGCTTTTAAATGAAATGAAAAATTTACAAGCATTATTAACTCCAGAAAATGCCAAAATTTTGCAAAAGTTTAATTTACTTCATCACAGTAAATAAATTGTATTTGATGCCTGAGATTATTGATTCCAATACCTATATATTTTTAAGGCTATCAGGGTTGTCATTCTATTCCCAAAAACAATAATTTATCTTTTTAAATTCTTTAGATGAACACAATTTTGATTATAGAAGACGAACCCCAAGTTCGAGAAAATATTCTGGAAATTTTACAATTTTCCAACTTTGAAACCTTGGCAGCACCCAATGGCAAAATAGGATTAGAAATTGCTCAGACACAATTACCCGATTTAATTATCTGCGACATTATGATGCCTGAGTTAGATGGCTATAGTGTGCTATCGGCGCTGCGTCAAAATGAAGCAACGATTAATATCCCTTTAATATTTGTGACGGCAAAAGCAGAACGTTCAGATTTTCGTGTAGGAATGGATTTTGGTGCTGATGACTATTTAACTAAGCCCTTTACTCCCGAAGAACTGCTGAATGCAATTGCCGTCCGGCTGAACAAAAAAGCTATGGTTGATCGCCAATCGCAAGCCAAGCTAGATGAGTTACGGATGAATATTATCCACTCATTACCCCATGAAATTAATACGCCTTTAAATGGCATTATTGGGATGACTCAATTGTTAATTGAGCATTCAGATATGATTGATGAATCTGAAGAAATTGAAATTGTCGAATCGATTTACACATCAGCTAATCGGTTGCATAGACTAGCACAAAGGTTTTTACTCTATAGTAATTTGGAACTAGTCGCCAGAAACCCAGAAAAGGTGCGACAAATTCAAGAAGAATTAGATAACTGCTTGAGTAAAACAGTAATTAGTGAGATTTGCTTTCAGAAAGTGAAAGCAGCAAGTAGAGAAAAAGATTTAAAGTTAGGATTAACCGAATCTCTGCTAAAATTACCGCAAGAAAAATTGCATATTCTGGTTGAAGAACTAATAGATAATGCTTTGAAATTTTCGCTCCCCAGTAATGAAGTGCAAGTCTTGAGCCAAGTAAATGGTGATAAATATCAATTAGATGTCATTGATCATGGTCAAGGTATGACATCTGAAGAAATCGAAAAAATTGGGGCATTAATTCAATTTAATCGCAAGTTATATGAACAACAAGGTTCTGGTTTAGGATTAGCGATTGTGCAGCATATCGTGAAATTGTATCAAGGTGAATTTTTCATTCATAGTACTCCCGGTCAAGGCACTAAGATTAGTGTTACTTTACCTTGTTTATGACTTGTTAGTAGGAACAGAGAAATATCTGCTCCTACTGTTTGAGGTTTAATTCTTGGAAGTGTTGAGAAGATTCATTCAAAATTAATTTATCGGGTTTTGCTACTTGCTCATTAATTTTGATGTGATAAGTACCTTGGGGCAACCGCTCTAAATAGTAAACGCCAGCATCATTAGTTACAGAAAAACGGCGTTGTTGTGTTTGGGGCGCAATTGCTTCGACACGCGCACCTGCAATGGGAGTACCTGATTCATCTGTAACTATTCCAGAGAGACTATAGCAGAGGTGAAAAGGTACAAGCACAGGAGTATAACTACCAGCAATGACTTCAACTGCATAGCTATCAACTGCGGTTTCCCAATCTATCGGGAATCCTGAAGGATCAATATCCAGACGATAAGTTCCAGGTACTAACGAGACTATAATGCGTTTTTTTTGAACATCTGGACGAAATGATTTGATGGGTAAATTATTCAGGATGAAGAGTAAATCAGAGTTTTCTGTATGTATTGGTTCACCGCGATCGCGTTTGTTGTTATTATTTTTGTCAAAAAATGGTTGGATCAATAATCCTCCCACAGAACGCAATCGATCTGATTGGCGATCGCCAGGAAATATCCCCTTATGAAAATTCAGACTAGAGACAATCTCTAAACTGTAAGAAGTTTGATCAGAACTAATGGAACCGCCTTCATATCTTCCTCGCACTAATAGCCCTGGAATCACCGCAGTTTGCAAAGTGACGATTAACCCTGAATGACGAGAACCAATACCATATCCCAATTCCACATCCCAAAGATTTCTACCATCAGCAGTTCGTTCTGGTGTACGATAACGCCAAGCTAAAGTTGCTAAGTTATCAAAGTGATTTAAGTTGCGTGTTTCATAACCCAGTCTGAGAGAATGTCCACTTTGTAAAACCGTATCACCAGATAAGTTGTAATTTAGTTGGGATCTGGTAGCAATTTCATTGCCTTGATGACTCAAAGATAATAACCCTAAACGTTGATCAAGGCTCCAATGGCAATGGTTTTCTGCATCCAAGCTCAAACGACCTAAAGAAAACCATTCTCCAAAACTAAATGATGTTTGCACACCAGTTTCCCAACCATGACGACTGTCATAGTTACCCAACAAAGTTAAATGAGGCGAAAAGCGCCAATCCAAATTCAATCGGCTGGAAAATTTATCAGTATTCAATTTGACAGTTAAATTCTGAGTGGGAAAGAAACGCGCATTCGCATCAAGATCCCACTTACCATCTTGATCGCCTGAAAGTACGGAAGCCGCCACTTCTAGAGGAAAATTATCTGGTCGAAAAAATATTTCTCCTAATGCTTGAAGATTTTGATCGTAGATCAAGCCAGCGCCTAATGTTAAATTTTCTGACACACCCCACCTACGGGCGATTCCCCCTTGAAATTCCTGCAAATCTCCAAAAAAATTTTGACTTGGTTCGCCAGATAATTTTCGTCGCCAGCCACCGGAAACAATTGTTGCTGATGCACCTGGGGGAATTTGTCCGGGAATATTGGAGAAAGTTGCAGCGCGAATTTCTGGTTGTGCTGTTAGTCTTCCTTCGGGATACAGAAAGACACGATAGTTACCTGCTGATAATTGTCCACTAGTTAAATTTTCAAAGCGGTATATCCCCGCAGAATCTACTAAAATTTCGGCGATTGGGCGATCGCCTAAACCTTGCATTAACCTAACTAATGTTCCCGGTGCAGCTTCACCAACAATTGTGCGGCTAATTTTTTCAGCTTGTAAACGTTGAGTGGGGCTAAAACTACCACCTTCTTGGGGGATTAATGCTTTGAATCCCTGTCTTTGAATCGTAGTCAAACCCCAATATTGTTTGCTGCTGTGACTACGCCAAAAAGTTGGCTGAGAACCAACAATATAATCAGCGTTATCTGTTTCTCTTAAATATTGAGCTTCAGCTAAATTCCAAGTCTGGGAGTCTGTTAAGTCTTTTTGCTGCCCACGCAGAAAGAAACTACCATTAAAAATACTACCAACAGCTATAGTTTCTCCTACAAAAGTAGGCGTTGAAGTACCTGAACCACTGGTATTGACTCTTTGCTCAATAGCTGTAATACTTTGTTGCGGAGCTTTAACAGTTGGTAATCCAGCTAGTTGCAGAGGAATTACATTTTTTTGCTCAACAGAAGATACTGTTTGGTTTAACCAAGACGGATTTAAGATAATGGCATAATCATTAATATCAAACTCTGCTGTCACCCCAAACAAAGTTTGTAATTGTTGAATCGAAAATACTACACCTAATTCTGGATCATGAATTAATTGCTGGGAGTCAAGGCGAATTACGAACCCAGGAGAACGCACTTCTATCTGACCATCGCCTAAAGATGTCACAGATAATTTGAGAGCTTGAATCACCGCATCATAGGAAATCAACCAGTGTTCTAAGTTAACGGCTGCTGTGCCGTTTTCTTGACCACGGACAAATACACTGGGAAGTACATTTTGTTTACCGACATTGATTCCTACGGGAAAAATAGAAAATTCCTCTGTTACCCCGATTTGTGGTGCAGAGGATTGTGTGTTTTGGCGGAATAAACTTGAGTGAGAATCTGCCGCAAATACTTGACAAGAAGTGATTGGTAGTAGATAAAAAGTAAAAAATACTAGCACCCAGGGAAATTGATTCATTTACCAGAAACGGTATGCACAGGAATTATGAAATTGACATTGAATTTCTGCTGATTTTGTTGCTTGTCACCCCAGAGTAATTCACCTGTTAGCTGATATTGACCAGATGCTAAGGCTGTTTTTCCTGGCTGGAGATAATTGATGGGAATGTAGCGATCGCTTTCAGCAATAATATAATTAGACTCTGCCCTACCTTGTTTAATTACCTTGTTATCTTGCTGTAAAGTCCATTTAACTGTTGTTTTAGCAGAGACTTTACCGGAATTTTTAATTAATAATTGAATTTGCTGCTGTTCTGGATTCCAAACGGCACTATCAACTACTAAATTGGGAGATAAATTGCCTTGGTGGACATAAATGGTTGCGCCTATTCTTGTGGCAATATTAACTTTATTACCACTGTTATCTTTCACCTCGTCCAATTTTTCAGTAAAAATTACCGCCCGATATTCTCCTTCAGGGAAATTAGGCGGAAAGCGAGTTATCAAACGCACTTTTCTGGTGACTCCTGGAGGGATGACTAACTCTCGCGGTGAGAATTGCAGATATGGATTCAGGTCATTGGGACTAGAAGTTAAAGTTGTAAA
This sequence comes from Aulosira sp. FACHB-615, assembly GCF_014698045.1. Classification (GTDB taxonomy): domain Bacteria; phylum Cyanobacteriota; class Cyanobacteriia; order Cyanobacteriales; family Nostocaceae; genus Nostoc_B. The sequence goes on along the minus strand of NZ_JACJSE010000002.1, from coordinate 195,212 downwards.
TCCCGTCACGCGGTCATAGGTAAAAGGTTGAGCATAGACACGAGCGCGAAAGGGCTGATCACTTGTATTACTAACATTAATACTAGCTTGGGCTTGACCACGATTAGCCTGCAACTCAACAATCATTGGTGAAAGATTGACTTGTGAATGTGCAGGAATATTCGCTAACAAAGTTGCTAGTAAACTCCAACTTGCTAGTTTTAAAGTTGATTTAATAAATAAATTTTTGGTAATCATTTTCAAAAATTAAAGCTCCTAAAAAAGTTTTTAGGAGCCATTAACCCCCCTACATCAAGTTCAGAATTACTTATGGTGCAACTGTTAAAGTAACAGTGTAATTGTATGTACTGGCTGGAATAATAGTCGAACCATTACTGACATTCATCCCAATTGAAATATTTGTGGCTTCACCAGTCGCTAAAGTCACAGGAGTACCAGCATTTGTCGTGGTGTTACTTGAAGTTAAAGATGTACTAGTTGCTGTTAATGTACTAGTCTTTGTGGCACTACCTAAAGCAACAGTATCACTACCACTTTGAGTTGGTGCAGAGATACTCAATTTGGCAGCATAGTTACAAGTAACACTGGTTGAACCAGTACTACCATTGGCTGTACTAATAGAAGTTGAGTTAGCACCTGCAACTCCTAAAGTACCTGCGGTAGCACTTCCAAAAACACAAGTTGGAGCAATAGTACCGCTTGCAGAAACATTTTGAGTTTCAGCAAAGGCTCTGGGAGCAGCCAATAAAGTACCTGTAACCAATAAAGCAGCAGTAACTAAAAAACGACGAACCATAGTAAATCCCCCCTATTCAATAAGTTAATGGAATTGATTTATCAAAGAATTTAATGTTCCAAAGGCTGGCATTTAGCTAATATTAATTAGCTGAAATGCTCAACCAAACATCAAACCAATGACTGATACTCAGTGATTTGAAAAGCAAACAATAGTAGAAGTTCTTTAGGTGTTTCTTCTTCAATTTTGTTGCTTTCGATATTGTTAATTTAACAATTTCATCAACTATGAATAAGCGAAAAATTACCAAAATTTCAATAGATGCTATCCAAGTAAGACTACGACAAAACTTCCAGTACAGAAGTAAGTGTTTGTTCTGAATCCTCAACTTTCCTATCAGGGTTTATGTATGTATGTAGGGGGATAAGGAGACAAGGGAGTATAAAGTTTTGTTGAGTAAAGCCTGATTATTCAATCCGCAGAGTCAGCAGGTTAAAGCAAAAATGCTACAGGCAGTATCCCAGATGCTTTGCAGATCAACTTGCGTATATTTGTCTGTATACTTTTAAAGGTATCCGTAGTTGCAGCACTAACTACTTATCTTTACACCCATTCTTAACAGACAAAGTTTTTGCGTAAGTCCCACTGGCGATCAGGCATAATTTATGCTTGCTCTATCAAGCAAACAGATGTATCTTAAAAAGTGTCTGCTAAATAAAGTCATAGCTAAAACCATCTGAGGCGATTTCGCCTTATGAGCTTAATTTTCAGAAATTAAGATTTTTTTGGCTGTGCTGAGTAGGGTGGCTCATTGGTTAGGAAATCGTAGAAGTTGTGAAAATTCTGCTGGTAGAAGATGATTTACCAACTGCATCCGTACTGAGTGATGTTCTCAAGGCGGAGTATTATACAGTTGAATTAGCAACCGATGGTCAAAATGGATTGGCTTTAGCAAGCTTGTCTAATTTTGACTTGATATTGTTAGATTTGCTGATACCCAAACTCGATGGAATTAATCTTTGTCGTCAACTCCGCGCTCAGGGGGTGCAGAAGCCGATTTTGTTGCTTACAGCGAAAGACCACAGTCATGATGTGGTTACAGGATTGGATGCAGGTGCAGATGATTACGTCACAAAACCTTACGATATTTCAGAATTATTAGCCAGGATAAGAGCATTGCTGCGGCGTGGACAGACAGAACTAACACCAAGTCTGCTGCGTTGGGAAAATCTCTGCATTAATACCGTCTCAGCAGAAGTGACATACCAAGATAAAGTTATATCTTTAAGTCCCAAGGAATATAGTTTGCTAGGGCTGTTTTTGCGTCATCCACAGCGCGTATTTAGTCGCAGTGAAATTATTGACCGTCTTTGGTCAATCGATACGTCACCTAGTGAAGGCGCTGTGACTAATTTGATTAAAGACTTGCGACACAAGCTGAAAACAGCAGGAATGTCTGCGGAATTATTAGAGACAGTTTATGGTTTGGGTTATCGGCTGAAGACTGTGCCACAAACTCAGCAGACAGACATCACAATAACAGCAAAACGGCAAACTGCGATCGCTTCTATCAAGAAAACTCTAGAACGCTACAAAGATACATTTCACCAACGAGTAAGTTTGCTAGAACAAGCTGCACAAGCCTTACAGCAAGGACAACTATCATCTAAACTACGACAGCAAACCAGTCAAGAAGCACATAAACTAGCCGGAACATTAGGCTCGTTTGGTTACAGCACAGGCTCAAAGTTAGCTCAGTCTATTGAACATTTGCTGATTCAGGATAAAAATCTCACCTCACAGGATGCAGTGAAACTATCGCAATTAATTACTCAAATCCAAGAAACACTCACTCAACCACCCACATCCAGCACCTTTGAGCAATTTGTCAATATCCAACTTCCTCTCGTGCTGGCTATCAATGATCAATCTTTTAATCACCAACTCAAAACGGAAGCTGTGAATTGGGGAATGCAGATAGAAGTAGCGATGAATTGGGAGAGTATTCAACATCAAGTTTCACAACTGCCCAAGGTGATTTTGCTTTATTTAAATGAGCAAGCATCAATGCCAAAGAGTTTACAACTGCTGAATAAACTCAAACAACAGTTTCCCAAAATCCCAATTTTTGTCATCGCCGAGCAGGAAAATTTAACGCAGCGAGTTGCGGTGGCTCGTGCTGGTGTCCAAGGATTTCTCTCTAACCCCAACACTAGGGAAGTTTTTCAGGTAATCACCCAAGTTTTACCCAAAACTCCGGCTCATCCAGCGAAGGTGATGATTTTAGACGATGATCCGATGATGCTGGAGATATTGAGCAACATACTGCTATCTTGGGGATTACAAGTCAAGACATTGCAAAATCCGCAAAAATTTTGGGAAGCACTGGTTGAAACTCAACCTGATTTATTAATGATTGATTTAGAAATGCCGACATATAGTGGTGTAGACTTGTGTCGGGTGGTGAGACAAGATCCTCATTGGAGAAATTTACCAATTTTAGTAGTAACTGCCCATAAAGATATGAAATCTGTTCAACAAGTATTAGCAGCAGGAGCCGATGATTTTATTGGGAAACCTGTGGTGGGGACAGATTTAATCCATCGTGTTATGAGCCGAATTGATCGCTATCGTGTACAGCAACAACTCTTGACTTAATAAGACCACACTCATACAGTACTCTGAGTATTAAGTAATGAGTAATGAGTAATAAGTAAATTTTTTACTCGTTACTTTTTTCAATCATTCATCAACATCGAGTCTGCTGTATTAATTACCTTACCACCCAAGCGATCGCACTTCCACAATTTTGTCAGTAGCATTAACAGAACCATGAGCAAACGCATTCTTGTCATCGATGATGAAGAATCACTTCGAGATTTAGCCTGCACATGCTTAGAAGATTTAGGTGGCTGGGAAACAATACCCGCCCAATCAGGCCATGAAGGACTTTTACAAGTCCAAGAGCAGATTTTAGATGCTATTCTCCTAGATGTGTCTATGCCTGATATGGATGGGTTTCAATTTTACGAGCAAATCAAAGCCAACCCTAAAACCCAAACAATTCCCATAATTCTACTCACCGCCAAAGTCTTACCAGACGACTACAAGCGTTTTGCTCAATTAGATATAGAAGGCATCATCAATAAACCATTTAACCCCGTTCTGATTTGTGAACAAATAGCTCAAATCCTTGCTTGGTAAGCCTAATTAGGGGAGTTGGGAGTAGATAACGAATTTCTCACGTATGGGGAGTGTGGGGAGTGTGGGGAGTGTGGGGGGAAAGATTTCTTCACCATCCTCCCACCCTTCCCACACCCCTGGAGGTAGATAATCATGACCAATAACAAATGATCATTGAACACCCTTATCAGTTTCTTATTTTCTTGATTTAAGCTGAGTTCATCACTATTCATCCAGCGTTTTTTACATGACCATCAAGACAATATTGTTAATTGATGATGAACCGACTATTCGAGAACTGGTACAAATTTGTTTACACGATTTGGTGGGATGGAAAGTTATAACTGCTGCTTCCGCCCAAGCCGCCCTTCAACACCTAGAGGTAGAATCTCCTGATGCTATCCTGCTGGATGTTGTTATGCCCGGTATGGACGTTACGACATTTTTGCATAGATTTCACGAAAGACATTCAACTAAATTAATTCCAATAATTTTTTTGAGTGTAATTGCTGATTGGTTTACTTCACAACAACTCCAGCAACTTGGTGTGGTGAAAGCAATTGCTAAACCTTTTAACCCCTTAACTTTACCTGAGCAAATTATTTGCGCTTTAGGCTGGAGTGTAAAACCTGAATGTGAATCTGTTCTTTAAATAATAAATAAGCCACAAACAATATCATGTTTTGCCATCTCATACCAATTTAATATGAAGACGCATATAAAAATCAATTACCCCCCTTATTCCCCCCTTGGAAAGGGGGGAAATAAGACAATCTAGTTCCCTCCCCTTATAAAGGGGAGGGTTAGGGAGGGGTAAAATACTGTGCAGATTTACATAAAATTGGTATCAGATACTGTGAACTAAATCACAATTACTTTGCTAAATATAGGACTCATCTTTGATTTGGGAAAAAAATCAGTACACTCAGATCAGGCTTCTTTCCTACTCCCGACTCCCCATTCCCTATTCCCGACCTACACAAATAAATTCAGAAATCAAACCGGATTCCTATAACTCTTGACACTTAAAGCAAGTAGAGCAAAATACATACTAGTTTCCCTCTAATTCTCGGCATAGATAAACCATCACAATTTATCCATTAGATTTTATGTACGCCAAAAATTTTGCTCCAAAAACCATGAATTTACAGCAACATAAAACTAAGAGAAGGAGAGGTGTTATACTCACTTCCACAGGTATACAACGTTTACAAGAAGCAATTATATCTTGGGAAATTCTTAAAAATCAGGGATATCGTTTAACTTTAGAGGAACTGAGCAGACAGGTAAATATTTCTACAAAAACTTTAAGCCGATTATGGTCTTTGAGTAAAGGTGTAGATCAAAAAACTCTCAAATTATGCTTTAGTGCATTTAATTTAAAACTACAAAAAGAAGATTACACTATTTTAAATGACGCAGAAGAAACAGGAATATTCAGTTTTCTATCAAAATATTCATCCTTGCAAACAGATAATTTTGCTCAATTTTCTCATCACCAAGAACAGTATTGGTTATATCCCAATGGCCCTGTAGCTTTAGATTCTCCCTTATATATTGAACGTCCACCAATAGAAGAAATAGTTTGTCGAGAAATTACTCGCCCAGGTTGTTTGATTCGGATTCGCGCTCCGAGACAGATGGGTAAAAGTTCTTTAGTATTACGTCTTTTAGCTTTTGCAAATCTCAAAAAATATCGGACTGTTAATGTTAATTGTCATCAAATAGATAACCATTGTTTGACTGATTTAAATAAGCTTTTGCGTTGTCTTTGCTGGGAAATTGCCCAACAATTAGAAATTGAGCCTAACTTGGATGATGAATGGGATGAAGAGGTTGGTTATAAATTAAGCTGTAGTTTCTACTTACAAAAGTATATTCTGCAACAAAGTGATAACCCCATAGTATTGGTATTGAGTGATGTGGATCGGTTTTTTGATTATCCCCACATAGCTCAAGAATTTTTTGCTTTGTTGCGTTCTTGGTGTGAGGAAGCACGTCAAAATCAAACTTGGCAAAAACTGAGATTAGTAGTGGTATATTCTACAGAACAATATGTTTCTCTAGATATTAATCGTTCTCCATTTAATATTGGCTTACCTATACGTCTGAGTGAATTTACTCAAACCCAGGTGGAAGATTTAGCCAGAAGATATGAGTTAGACTGGAGTCCTGGTCAAGAATCTACTCAATTGATGTCTTTAGTTGGTGGTCATCCAGCTTTAATTCAACTAGCTTTATATCATCTAGCTTCTGGTATTACTACTTTACAAGATTTGATCACAGAAGCGATCGCCAACGGAGGGATCTATCGCCATCACCTCTGGCGACACTGGATTAAATTACAAGGTAATCCCAATTTGGTTAAAAAATATACTGAGCTAGTTGGCTCACAGGCAAGCATGTCTGTTGACCCTATTGATGCTTATAAACTGGAAAGTTTAGGATTGATTTGTTTTGATGGCGATCGCATTCTACCGCGTTGCGAACTTTACCGTAATTATTTTCAAAAACAGCTACATACAACAATGGTATAGGAATCCGGTTTGATTTCTGAATTTATTTGTGTAGGTCGGGAATAGGGAATGGGGAGTCGGGAGTAGGAAAGAAGCCTGATCTGAGTGTACTGATTTTTTTCCCAAATCAAATATGAGTCCTACATAACTTCTCTATTGTTCAAATAACTCAGAGATGATTTATAAAGTAAAACTAGAATTTCTCATATTTACTTTATAAATGGTCTCTTCAAGCAAAATCCCAACTGATTTATCAACTAATACTAGAGAAGATCCATAAATTCATAATTTTTATCCTACAGGTGAATGATGATTTTGTAATTGGGGTGATGTGAAAGGTTGGATATATCTTAATTCTTCTAATTTATTTAAAATTTTACTGGCGCTTTGAGCAATTGTTTCTTGATTGGTTTTACATTCAACATCGGGTGTCAGAGGTACTTCGTAGATATCATCAATACCAGTAAAGTTTTTGATTTCCCCGGCTCTGGCTTTTTTATACAAACCTTTAATATCACGCTGTTCGCAAACTTCTAATGGAGCGTTGACATATACTTCAATAAAATCTCCAATTTTGGCTTTGACTTCTTCTCGAACTGCTCGATATGGCGAGATAGCCGCAACAATCACAATCACATTATTTCTCGTTAGCAAGTGTGCAACAAAACCAATCCGCCGAATATTTTCGTCTCGATCCTCTTTGCTGAAGGTTAAACCTTTGCTTAAGTTTTGACGAATTACGTCACCATCGAGTACTTCCAGTTTATATTCTTGCGATCGCAGTTCTGTTTCCAAAAACTGACAGATAGTGGTTTTACCAGCACCACTCAAACCAGTTAACCAGATTGTGATACCACGCTGTTTCTCTACCATCTTACCTCTACAATAAATCTTTAATAACTGTGACTAAATGTCAATCTGATGTAGGTGGATAGATCAGGAAGACTGAATCTAAGTATCATATATTACAAATTTTATACTTATATTTCTAGGGAGTGTTTGTTGATCGCAGTCCAGAATCTCAGGACTTACGCACCACAATTGTCTGTGGGGATTGGGTGTGGGGGTGAAAGGGTATGGAGTGTAAGAGTTTTGAATACTTACACCCTTATACCCCCGCACCCTTTACTAAAACCTTATTTTTTCGTTTTTTTTGCGTAAGTCCTAAATATTTAGGAAATTGATTATCTGAGTTTATACCTGTGAAAACATTTAATTATTACAAAACATTACAAGATTTGTCATAATATTGGGTTTGCAACCATCTTTTAGCACCTTAATTTTTTCTAGGTGTAAACTTTACTGGCCTGAAAACACCCATGAGTCAAATAGTCTGGATAGCAAGACACGCCAACCGCCTCGACTTTGTAAATCCTGATTGGTTCCTCACCGCCGAACGACGTTACGATCCGCCTTTATCTGATGATGGTTTCGTGCAGGCAAAACAATTAGCTCAACGCTTGAAAAGTGAGAAAATCACCCATATTTTTGCTTCTCCCTTTTTGCGAACGGTGCAAACAGCTAATGCAGTAGCCGAAGCCTTGGATTTATCTATCAAATTAGAAACAGGTTTGAGTGAATGGTTAAATCCTGAATGGATGACAGAAGAACCAGAAAGACTTTCTACTCTTGCCTTAAAAGAATTATTTCCCAGGATTGACCATAGCTACACACCACGCATCGCCGCTAAATATCCCGAAACTCACGAACAAGTACGCGCACGTTCTGGACAAACAGCCAGATGTTTAGCCACAGAATGTTTTCCCGAACAAATTTTATTGGTAGCGCATGGTGCTTCTGTGTTAGGCGCAGCAATGGGGTTAGTGGGAGAAGTTGCCAAAACCGAAGTTAAAGCTTCTTTATGTTCTTTAGTCAAGGTTGTACTTCAAGGCCCAGAATGGTTGTTAGAACTAAAGGGGGATACTTCTCATTTAACTCAAGTCGAAGAAGTGGTTCGATTTGCGTAAATTCCGCAACAGGAGAGAAGACTGGGGTTATAAGCCGTAAGAAGATGAAAGATGAAGTCTGAATCTATTTTCAGGCGGGAATTAATTCTACAAAAACAATAACTAAACTACTAAGTAATTATTTATGACTTTGTTACTAGCAGGAGATATCGGCGGCACAAAAACTATTTTGCGATTGGTGGAAACCTCAAATTCATCAGAATTGCAGACAGTTTATGAGGACAGTTATCGCAGTGGGGATTTTCCTGATTTAGTGCCGATGGTACAGCAATTTTTACTCAAAGCAAATACAGCTACTCCCCAAAAGGCTTGTTTTGCGATCGCCGGGCCAGTGGTCAACAACACTGCTAAACTTACTAACCTAGCTTGGTTTTTAGATACCGAACGTCTGCAACAAGAATTAGGTATCGCGGCAATTTCCTTGATTAATGACTTTGCGGCTGTTGGCTATGGCATTTTTGGGTTAAGTTCCCCAGATTTGCTGACTTTACAACCAGGTAAACCAAAACCAGAAGCACCCATCGCTATAATTGGTGCCGGTACAGGATTAGGACAAGGCTTTTTAATCAAGCAGGGAAATCATTATCAAGTTTTTCCCTCCGAAGGTGGTCACACCGACTTTGCCCCCCGCAACGAGTTAGAATTTCAATTGCTGAAATATTTGCTGGATAAACATGATATTCAGCGTGTTTCGGTAGAACGGGTGGTTTCTGGTTTAGGTATTGTTGCTATCTACCAATTTTTGCGTGACCGCAAACATGCTACAGAATCGCCAGAAATTGCCCAAGCTGTGAGAACCTGGGAACAGGAAGCCGGACAGCCAGAAAAAAGTGTTGATCCCGGTGCTGTGATTGGTAAAGCCGCAGTTCAAAAAAGCGATCGCCTCTCGGAACAAACATTACAATTATTTGTTGATGCTTACGGTGCAGAAGCTGGCAACCTCGCCTTGAAACTTTTACCCTACGGTGGCTTGTACATTGCTGGGGGAATTGCACCGAAAATTCTGCCATTAATTCAAAATGGTAGTTTTTTATTGAACTTCACTCAAAAAGGCAGAATGCGTTCTCTTTTAGAAGAAGTACCAGTATATATTATTCTCAACCCCCAAGTAGGATTAATAGGTGCGGCTTTGTGTGCAGCTAGGTTATAACACTATCATCATCAGTGATATCTGCATCAGTAAAGCTAAAACTATGACATTCCCTAAATTATTACCTTTGATAGCTGCCACACTGGTTTGTGGTAGCTGTTTTGTTGTAGAAGCACGTCAACCCCAAACGGCAGTTAAAAAGCCAGAAACCGCCGCGCAACCAGTCCAACCAAAATGGAAATTATTCCGTGCGCCTGATGGACGTTTTACCGTATTAATGCCGGGAACACCAAACAAAGAAACCCAAACCCAAAAAACCCAGATAGGGGAAATTGACTTAAATATATTTTTTGCTCAACCACCAAAGCAGCAAGTTGCTTATGTAGTTGTTTATAATGATTTCCCCCACAGTTACGGCACATTGACCAATCCGCAGACCATATTAGACCAAGCACAAGTTATGGTGCTAAAAACGACAAAAAGTAATTTGATTCGTCAGCGTAATATTCGCAGTTCTAATGGTCATCCCGGCAAAGAAATTGAGTTTATTAATCCCGGCGGTAAAATTACTCGCAGTCGGATGTATGTTGCCCAAGGTAGGTTGTATCAAGTCATGGCTATTACTACGAAAAAGCAACAACAAACCCTCAACAAAACTATTACCGGGTATTTGAATTCTTTCCAAGTTGTTTTGAAATAGCGAGACAAGTATTAAGGAGGCAGGAGGGAAATACCCCTCCCTACTCGCCACTCCCAGCCTTTACAGATAATTTTTTGGATTCTTAAACTTGACACTACCACGCTAGAGCGATCGCATCCTAAAGTGGATCACTATGAAGGCGATCATTAATTATAGTCGAGGTCAGATCAGCAAAAGTAGGCTCCTGCGATACTATTTTTATAATGTAAATCACATCACATAAACCTATGGAGCCAGACTCTTTACCAACCGAGGTGATACTGACGCACCCGCGTCAGTCCCTCGGTAAATTGCAACTTGACTGGACACCCCAACCAGGAAACTATCTTGATTTTCAAGGTAAAACCTACGCTGTTCTAGAGCGTCGCCATAGATATCAATTTAAATCTGGGCGTTATCGACTGCAAAATATAGCAATCTACGTCCAATCTGCTCAAAGACCAGCAGAAAAAAGTTTACTAAATGGACGCTGGGTGGTTGGTGACGCTACTTGTGTTTATAATGCTCATTCTGAAATTGTTCGCTGTGCAGTCAACCCCCAAGGCCCTTGCCAAGACTGTCGCTACTATGAACAAGTATGAAGTATGAAAAATTTCAGACTTCACACTTCAGACTTCAGAATTTCTCCCACTGTCAACCGCGCACCATTAACAAAATCCCATCCCGACTGGGGACGTTTACCCGCTAACTGAACTTCCCGTAATAATAATAAACCTGCTCCAGTTTGGGCGATCGCACCTATTCCCTTGGTAATGCTGACTATTTCTCCAGGAATGCCAGATATATTGGATAAATCAGGTAGTTTTTGGCGTATGGTTGCTAATTCTGGTGGTATTTCTTCAGCGTCAGCAGAACCAAGGGGAAGGGTAGCTGTAATTTTCAGAGTCTGGTTCCGAAAAGTTGTCCAACAATTAGGGTAAAATCCCCGAATTTGATTGTGTAATTGTATTGCACTCTTTGTCCAATCTAACTGGTAATCTTGCTTTTGAATCAAAGGTGCGTAGGTAGCTTCTGCGTTATTTTGCGGAATTGGTTGAATTTCTTGGTGCTTCAGTTTTAACAGCGTTTCTATTAACAAATCTCCACCAATTGTTGCTAATCTTACAGCTAAATTGTCAGTATTATCTAACAATTCAATGGGTGTGGTTGCTTTTAGCAGCATATCCCCTGTATCCATCCCAGCATCCATTAACATGGTCGTAATTCCTGTTTCTGGTTCACCATTAAAGAGACACCACTGAATCGGAGCCGCACCGCGATACTTCGGCAAAATTGAACCATGTACATTAATACAGCCTAATTTGGGCATATTCAAGATTTTTTTGGATAAAATCTGCCCATAAGCTACCACTACAAACGCATCTGCTTCTGTTTGTTGCAGTTTCGCTAAAGTTTCACGATCTTTTTTAACTCGCTCTGGTTGCCACACTGACAAATTATGCTGGAGAGCCAGGGTTTTTACAGGTGAAGGAGTCAGTTTGTTTCCCCGTTCTCGACGTTTATCTGGTTGAGTCACCACTGCCAAAATTTCAAATTCTGGATGATTCAGTAATTTTTCGAGAGTAGGAATAGCGAATTCAGGAGTACCAAAAAATACAACTTTCATTAATCAATAATCAATAGTTAAACATCAATAGGTAATATTTACTTAGTTATTTATTATTATCCTCCTTACTCACTATTTTCTACACACAAGTTGGCGAAATTGAGTTTTATTGATAGACTAAAAGTAATTTACCCCAATATGTTGATAGATTGATACCAGCTTGACACTTTATTAGTCGGCTGATTCCCCTAGAGACCATACACAAGCTTTGCGAGGGTTGCCAAAACAAAGCTGTTGATTCAGTTTTTGCCAAAATGCAGTTACAAGTTTAGCGGCATTTTTGCAATTGTTAGAGATTAGATATTAATTTACTTCCAGGGGTGGATACTAACTCGATTTTTCGAGTATTATATGTTGTGCGTCAGCTTTACCAGCTTTTAAAAGAAACGCCTCACTCAGTTTCATCGTTACAGGGGTCTGCACTGTTGTAGCAGGGATAAATAGGGGAGCCTCCTGCGGCTTGGCAGTTGCTAAAGTCTATCCCAACAGTTCAGCTTTTCGCTCTACCTAGAGGCTACAAATGCCTTGTAGCCAACATAATGCGCCTAATGCAGTTAAATCAAGCACCAGTTTTATGGTGTGGTTAATTGCTGGTTAAAGGCGTAAAAGTTTGGTTTATGCAGTAATTATGTTGTTCATCTGCATTAACTTTGTTATGGCAGAAATTTCGCTAATCAATAGTATTTATTAAGCAAAAAGGTGCAGGCAATGATAATAAATTTTTGTGACAAGGTGCAAGTTTAAAAAAAATATTTCTCACAATTAGTAGTTAAAAGCGTGAGTTTATTGTTATACCTGTAGTCATCACTTTTCCTCCTACTACATAAGCCTCGATTGCTCCTCACACAGCACCCGCACTTCTAGAGAGTCCACACATGCTCAAACCCCTCTTGCTGTCAGGATGGTTCCGTGTGCAACCATTTCTTAATTCTGTTGTTCTAGTGATGCTGATTGCGCCTTTATTTGCAGCATCAGGTCACTCTACCTCTGCTCAACAATCCAAAGTAGTAGCTAAACTTCCTGCTGAAGCTGGAGAATCAGAAGCTGTAACTCAAGAAACAGCTAATGAACCAGATTTAGCAGCAATGTTTCAAGATGCTCCGAATAACTCCACCCCCGGAGAATCGATTTCATTGTCACAGAATCTACTGGGAGTGGGGAAACAGCCAGTTTTACAAGCACACAAAATCGAATCTTTAGTAGTAGCGGATTATGCAATTGGCAATGGCTCTCAGACAAGTGGTGCTGATCCTTTCGCAGCAGTAGAACTGGCTCCTGTTCCCAATATTCGTGGTCATCACAAAAAAGGCCAAGCATCTGAAATTGAAGCGTTAATGCAAGAAAATAATTTGGCATCAGCTAAAGATTCTCTTGTTGGTTCATCAGGATTCAATCGCATTCCAGGGGTTGACGCAATTCCCCAAACACCAGAAACAGAATCTACAGATGATTTACCTGCAATGGAAGCACCGAGTGAGGAGCAAGCCGAACAGGTAGATCCTATCGGTAGTCCCCATCCCATTCCTTGGAAATGGATTTTAGCGACTCAAGAAGCGGTTGGCTCGAAGGGTAGTTCTGGGGTGCGTTATTATCGGAGTTTACCTGTGGTGTCTCCTGATGGTAAGTATGCTGTTTATAGCCGGGTACAGATGGACGTTCAACCGGAAATGTATAACAGCCGCGTGAGTAGCACCATGTTTGTTGAAGACAGAGAAACCAAGAAATTGCGGGTAATGGCTTCAACTTCCAAGATCAAAGATCCGTTACTCCGTAATCAAGTTGCACCGCCAGAGCAGATGCCAGAAAATGGCAATATTGGGGTGTTGGTTCCGGTTAGTTGGTCAGAAAAAAGCGATCGCTTTTTAGCACGCAAATTTGAGGGTGTATTCAATACTGGCGATGCTACAGATCATGCAGTGATTTGGGATCGACAAAAAAATCATACCAACACCGTTGCACCCGCACGTCAAGACGATGAACATGAAAAAATTGCTGTATTGCTAGGTTGGAGTAAAAACCAACCAGATCATGTACTGTTCCGCGAAGGCGAAATGGGTGAAGAAGACTGGCCTTTAGTACAAGTTGCTACTGATGGTAAAACAGTTAATACAAACGACACTGATCAGCCTGTAACTTTTGGTGAACACAAAGAAGTATGGTCAGGGCCACAAGTAGCTACTCGCTAATAGCAAAGTGCTGAGTGCTGAGTAGGAACTCAGTTTTCAGTCATCAATAATAGTCTTAAACCTATACTTCGACTGCTATTTTTATTAAAAATAATCTGCGTTCCCGTTATTACTAGTAGCTAATAACGGGAAATTTTTTGATAAGCGATCGCCTGATATCATCAGGACTTACGCACAAAGATTATCTGTGGAGATTGGGTATAAGGGTGAAAGGGTTTGGGGTGTAAGGATTTTGAATCAGTACACCCCTCCCCTATACCCCTAAACCCTCGCCAAAACCATTGATTTTTCGTTTTGATGCGTAAGTCCTAATCATGTCCTATAAAATACTTATCATCAAGACCGCAGGGGGAGAAAGAGTTTTGTCTTTCTGCACAGATGTGTTGAATCATCACTTATTTACCGGACATGATATGACTTATCGATATAGCAATCCTAAATGAGTCATGAAAAACATAGATATGGAAACGAACCGCAAAGAGCGCCTAGACACGAAGTGGCTTCCCGAAGGGTAGGACGCAAAGGTAGGAAAGAAGAAAAAGATATAGAAATTTTACAAATGATTTAGGACTGCTATAGAGTTATTAACGTTAATCAGTATTTAGAAAAAATAATTTATAAAGACGCATTTCCACTCCTTTCTCCTGCGGAGACGCTAACGCGAACGGCTACGCGGTAATCGAGCGAAGCGATGCACTGAGCTTGTCGAAGTGTCGAGATTCAGGGCCAGTCGCTCAAGACTCAATCAGCCGACTAGAAGAGGGTTAAGGGTAGTGGTCACTGAGTTTTGCCGAAGTCTCAAGCTATGTTTAATTTTGTCCACCTGCTGATCTGCCGAATTAAATATTTACAATTTGAATCCCGGCATTTTTTTCCCGCCATTGAGTAAACGCAATTGTTGGGAAAGTTGCAAAGATGTCACCCACGGTTGTTCTGAAAGTTGGGAAATAGTATTTGCGGATAATGTAGCCGTAAAGGTATCTTTGTCTGGAGTTACATCATTAACGCCGACACTTTGTAAAACCGCGATCGCTTCATCTGTGATTGGTTCTGTATGAATAAATACAGTTAAACTCGGTGTGGTTGAGTCTTGAACATCATTCAGTGCGATCGACAATGCCGCACCTAGCTTCTGATAGTTCATAAGTGTTTCCTGCGTAAAAGGGTAGGCAGTTGCAAACTGTCCTAAGATTAACCTATCAAATTTTTCGTTTTTGATTACCTACCCTTGTACAGACTTTATACCCTGGATTTCTCTTTTGTGAGAAATCCAGGGATGTGGGAGGGGTGGAAAGATAGTGAAGAAATCTTTCCCCCCACACTCCCCACACTCCCCACACTCCCCTCTCTCCCCCTGCTACAGATTCTCAGTGTTAATTAACCCGTAACCCCATTTATTATCAAAAGTGCCGACTGCTTTGCCAGGAATTGAGCTATTTTTGCGGAATAACTCTTTGATGGTGTTGGGGTCTAAATTGCGATCGCGCTGTAATAATAACGCTACCAACCCGGTAACAAAAGGTGTGGCCATACTAGTACCAGCCATCGCCTGAAATTTAGAATTAATCGTCATCGAACGGTCAGAATTTGCATTAGAAGAAAGCGCAGCCACAATCATCGCCCCTGGTGCAGCAACATCCGGTTTTTGAGCATCATTGCGTAACGGCCCTTCACTACTGAAATCAGAAATACTGTTGAGTTCTAAACCCACTTCGCGTACTTGGTTATCAATATCGGTGTATTTGACTTTGGTAGTGTAAGCTGCAACTGTTACAGCAGTGCTGGCAGATCCTGGGGAACCAATTTTTACAGCATCTTGGACACTAGTACCTGTGAAAAACACTGAAGAACTATCATCTAGTGTCCATACATCTAGGCGAGTATCTTGAGAAGAAGTGTTGCGGACTCGTAACTGCCAAATCCCTCCCATAACTGGCGAAGGGCCATTACCCCGAATCTGTACAAAGAAATTATGGTCGCCGTTGGCTTTATCTGGGCCGGGAGTGACAATTTGTACCCGTGAGTCGGGTAGTTGATGATCTACTGCGGGATTGCCTTGAGGAATAATTTTTTGGAAGGGAGTAACAAATCCGTTAGGACTGCGTACAGAAACTTCTAATTCGCTGTCTTTGCCATACCAAGCATTTAACCAAACAATGCCTACTTGATTGAAGGGTACATTAAAGCGCATTCCTTTGATTCGGCCGCTGGGGATGATGGCTTGACCATGAATATTGTCGTTACCTTCATTACCTGCGGCACAGCAAACAATTCTGCCAGGGCCAGTTTCTGCGTCAATGACTTTCGAGAGGGAATCAGTACCATCATGGGCATCAGCATGTCCACCCAAGCTGAGATTGACGACTGCGGGTCTGCCTAATTCAGCCGCTACCCGAAAAACGTAACGAACAGCATCAGCAATGTGGGCATCTTGGAGGTCAGATTTGATAATGATTAATTCTGCGTCTGGTGCGACACCACCATAAGTAGCATCAGCACCAGACGCGATACCTGCGACGTGTGTACCATGACCGTCAGTATCTTGAGAAACAGATAGTAGGGAACCCGTTAGTTCCGCACCATAAGCGCCTTCTTTCACGCCTGGCCCTGGTATGGTTTGATCCCATAACCGTAAAATGCGCCCAGCAAAGGCAGGATGTTTGGCATCAATTCCACTGTCAACTACACCAATAATTACGCCTTTGCCAGTTAGTCCAGTTTTATTTTTAAATTCTGGTAACTTCACGGCTTGGGGCGCAACATCCATCCGTAGCTTGAGTTTGCGTGATGGTTTAATTCGCTGGATGGCAGGTTCTTCAGATAAAGCATCTAAACTATCAACGGGTAGGAAAGCAGTACGCACATGGCCGGAATTTTGATTAACTTCTATGCCATATTGTGCCAAGTGGCTTAAATCTGCGTCATCATCACAGTAGATAAAAACTAGGCTCTTGGTTGGTTTGACAATACTTTTAGGAGCCATAATCCCAAGCGATCGCTTGTGTGTCATCAAAGCTGGCAAACCTTCATGTTGATAATCTTCAACTGCTAACAGCAAACCAGGAGAAAGTTTTTCGTGTCTCATTTTGGCTTCAACCTCTATTCAATTCAGTAATAAAATTCACCATATTATAGTGAATAAATAATTTGAGAAATGTGTGAGTAACTTGTAAATTTTAAGGCTAAAATCTTGCTCTCTTGCTGATTTTTATAAATTATTTGTCTCCTTATTTGAGTTGTTGTAACTGCTGAAATACTCTGATGTCAAGAAAAATCCTAGAGGTGATTATCTGAGTTCATCAGCGAACAGCATCTAAAATTAGACGTTTTTCAGCAATTCTTTTGATTCATACATCACCAAAGCTCATAATTACGGAAAGATTTATAGCGAACAGCAGAGACAAGGAAGACAAGGGAGAGAGATGTTTGTAAATCATTTAAACTTCTGCCTCCTGTTATATCAAGAATATTTAAGCTAATCAGGTTGGGGCAAATTAGTAGTTGATGTCAAAATTTACTCCCATCAATCATGCCTGTAGATAGTCATTTTTTGGTCAGATTTCTTGGTAAGACTAAAAACCAACCCAGCAAAGATCCAAACCTTGTAGATTCATCCAGACTTTGGGGAGGTAAAATGGCTTCAGGTAAATGGCAACATGCTATTGGTATATTTAGCGATCGCCAGATTGTACTACAAGCGATCGACGAGTTAAGAAATACTGGCTTTTCGATGAATAAAATTTCTGTAATTACTCGCAAGCCAGAACTTGAGAATAGCGATACAACGCAAAATCATCTGACGCAAACTGAAGGTGCAACTATAGGTGCATTAGCCAGCGCCAGAACCGCAGGTTTACTGACTTTAGTTGCCGGTTTCGGGATTTTACTGATTCCGGGGTTTGGCCCAGCCTTAGCTGTCGAGTCTGCTTTAGCCACACTTTTAGGCAGTGGTGCTAGTGCGGCCGCAGGTGGAATTATTGGTGCGCTGCGGGGTTGGTTTTTGCCGGAAGAAGCAGCGCAACTTTATCATGAGCAAGTATATCAAGGCAATTATCTGGTCACAATCGAAAGCACAGAAGCTGATATTCGTCGTGCTGAAGCAATTCTGCAACGTTGGGGTATTCAGGAGTGGCGTGTGGTTGATGTGCCAGAGAATTGAACAAGTTGGAGTAGAGCAGCGTAAATATTTGTAGTTGTGATAAGCCAGGAGGCTCACTGAGCGTAGTCGAAGTGTGGGCGGTCTTTTAACTCAGCACTCTTCATTCAGTACTTTCTTGTTAACCTGTAAAGTAGACAGTTTTTGAGTATCAGGAGTAGCCATGTACGTGCTAGTGGGTGGAGCAGGATTAGTAGGGCTTTCTTTGGCTCAAAAATTGGTAGAACTAGGACATACGGTTGCTGTCATTGATATTGAGCCGAATGCTTGCCGTTATGCCCGTGAACAAGTGGGAGCAATGGCATTTGAAGGCAGTGCTGTGAGTACAGAAGTATTGTTAGAAGCCGGAATTCGCAAAGCCGATGCTTTAGTAGCAGTCTTGAGAAGTGATGCTTTGAACTTGGCGATGGTGACTTTGGCTAAACATTATGGTGTACCACATATTTTGAGTCGGTTACGTCATGGTGATTTTGCAGAACCACTGCGTTTAGCAGGCGCAAACCATGTGATTAGCACCGTTGAACTATCAGTGTCTACAATGGTCAATGCCATTGAATATCCCCAAGTAGAATCAATGATGCACTTTGAGCAGGGACAGATTGAAGTGTTAAAACTAGCGATTCCTAATAATTGCTATGTAGTGAATCACAGTCTTGCCGAAATAGCACAAGATTCTCGCTTTCCTAGTGGTTCTCTCATCATTGGCTATCAACCTCACCCCCACGAAGATTTGATGATTCCGAATGGTAGTACAGTCCTCGAACCAGGTTCGACTGTATTGATTGCGACTAAGCCAGGAAGTGTACATCAAGTCATTGATTTTATTGAAGGTTGCCAGTAGTTTTCATGAAATTTCATTTACAGATTATTTTAGCGATCGCAGTTATTTTCCTGGCTGCTTGTCAAGCATCCGAAAATTCCCTAAATTCACAACCTAAACCAACTCCAATTAGTCAGACATACAAAACAGTCAATTTAGATCCAAATTTTAAAATAGCAATGGGTCAGACTATTTATGTTCCCATCTATTCGGAAATTTATCATCACAATCGCCAAGAAATTTTTAATTTAGCAGCTACACTCAGTATTCGGAATACAGATTTGACTAATCCTATAATTATTACTGCTGTCCGCTATTATGACTCTAGTGGTAAATTAATTGAACCATATTTAGAAAAGCCAATTCAACTAGATGCCTTGGCTTCTACAGAATTTTTTGTAAATCGTAATGATAGCCGGGGCGGTGTCGGGGCAAATTTTATTGTTGAGTGGGTATCATCAACAAAAATATCTGAGCCAATAGTTGAAGCCGTGATGATTGGCACAGACTTTCAGCAAGGAATTTCTTTTATTAGTCCGGGAAAAGTTATCAGTAACAAAAATAATACCAAATAAAAAATAAATTGATAAATAAATGGATTTACCTATTATTAAACATGAAATTTTAGGACAGCTAGTCTATAATGCTGAATTGGATTGGTATGAAAGTCAAATTGTTGTTGATGAAACACTAATTTCCCTCAGTCTTTCAATGGAAAATAATCATGAGGTTGAATTAATATTGGCTAGAGCTAGTGGTGTTGTCAGAAATCTGAAGCATTATGCTAAAGATGCAGAAGAATATGCTGTAATAAAATTGTTAGAACTTAAGAATGAAACATGGCTTGATGAAGACGAGACATTTTTAACGTCTGAAGAATTCAAAGACCAAATAATACTTGAAGGATTAGTCTTTTCTCCAGATGGTGAAGTGGAGTTTTATTATAACGATGGGAATATATTTTTTGGACACTGTATCATTCTGACAATGGATAAAGATAATTGCTTTATAGACGCTATGATTGCTGGATGATTCAGTTTTAAATGTATAACAGATGATCAATCATCATCCAGTTGCAGCAATTGTTCATCAATAGATTGTATCCGTACCTGCACAATTTCTTCTGAAAGAATGCGCTTGCGTAGTGCTTCATTCAGAACGCCTTTTTCGGCTAATAATAAACGACGACGAATAGCATCCAATTTGCTTAAATCATGATTTTTAGCATCTGAATTATCAACACGGCGATTGTACAAATCTCTCAAAGATTTTTCCGCACCAGCTACCCTGACTTGATAAGCCGATCGCATTTCCTCGTAAACTGATTTTGGTAATACCCCAGACTTCAGCAAACTATCTAATTCATCCTGGGCGGCTTTCCCTGTCATCAGTTGGGCTTGTAATTCTTCAACTTGCTGCTGAGTTGCGGAGAATTTCGATAATTTTAAGCGTTTAACTAACCAAGGCAAACTTAAACCCTGTCCAACTAATGAAACTAGCACACTACCAAAAACTAAAGCTATTAAAACATCTCTACCCGGTAGAGTAGTTGGTAAACTCAAAGCCAGAGCCATTGACAGTGAACCTTTGATGTTGCCTAAAAACAATAAATGTTGCCAACGCAGAGGAATCGGGCGATCGAACCAACGAACGATCGCCAGTAGTGGATAAACTGTTAGTATTCGCCCAGCTTGATAAGCTAAAACTGCCAGTAAAACCGCAGGTAAGGTTTTCCAGAAGGTGACTAAGTTGATTTCTAAACCAATCAACAGAAAAATAAACGTATTCACCGTAAAACTGGCATATTCCCAAAAACTCAACAAAGTGATGCGACTCGAAGCCGAAGTATTGCGCGAAAGTCCCTGATTCCCGAAAATTAAGCCAGCGACAACCACCGCCACTGCGCCTGACACACCGAGAAACTGCCCCACCTGAAAAGTACCCAATGCAATTGCAACCGTCAGTAATAAACTACTCAGAGGATCATCTAAACGGGTGAATACAGGTATGCTTAAGTAACCTAATACTAAACCTACAACGCAACCACCTAAAGAGATAAATAGCAGTTGTTGGATTCCTTCTAATAATGTGATTGAACCTGTGGAATATACTTGCGAAATCAGGTTAAATGAAACTAACGCCGCCGCATCATTGAATAAAGTTTCGCCTTCAACAATCGTAGACAGTCGAGAAGGTACGGGTATTTCCTTAAACACTGCAATCATCGAAACAGTGTCTGTGTTTGCTAGAATCACACCCACAAGTAAAGCTGGTATCCAAGCTAATCCCAGCCCTAGTTTGAGTAATAAGGCAATAATTCCACTAGAAATAACAGCCCCAGGTAAAGCTAACAGGGCAATAGGTTTAAAAGTACTGCGTAAACGACTAACATCTGTATTGATCCCAGCTTCAAAAATTAGAATTGGCAAAAACAAATTCAAAACTAAAGCAGGATCTAAACCAATGCGGTAGGATAATAATTCGGTTATCGGCAACCCTGCCAACACCAAACCTGTCACATAAGGAACGCGCAATCGACGGGATACTAAAGCTACACCAGTGGCAACTAGTAAGAGAATAATGGAAATTTTAACTAATTCAGTAACATTCACTGTGAATAGCGCAGTCCTGTTGGATGATATGTGAACAACACAGACAAGGGAGACTAGGAGGACAAGGTAGAGAAGGAAGCAAGATGTTTGTAAGTCATTTAGAATTGCTATATAGCAGTCCTAAATCATTCGTGAAATTTCCTTTCTTTTCCTTCCTCTTCTTCTTTGTGTCCTTTGCGGTACCCTACCCTTCGGGAACGCCTGACGGCGAACGGGAAGCCGCTTCGCGTCTACGTTAAAAAGAATACTTTTTCACGACTCGGATAGAATTGCTATAGTGCTGAGAATCTATGGAAATTTCATGAATAAAAATCGCAAAAATTTAATATAACTGTCAACTAACTTCAGATAGAGAAGTAAATCATCATATATCGCAAATTCCCTCCCTTCATATCTGATTCTCCGCGCCTCTGCACGGCAGTCGCTTCAAGTCGGGAAATCTGCCCAACGCGCTGCCTTGCCTCTGCGTGAGTAATAAATTTCAAATCTAAAATTAACAATTAAAACCTTGGAGATTTTTCCATCATAGGTGAGAGTCATAACTGGAGAAATATTTGTCACAATCTCTCCTGAAAGTAGAAATAATTACCTATGCAAATTCAAACACCAGACTGGGTTAAGCACGCTGTATTCTACCAAATCTTTCCCGATCGCTTTGCCAGAAGTAAACAGCCGCGTAAACGATTATTACACGAAGCCCGTTGGGAAGACTGGGAAGCAATGCCAACATTACAAGGTTATAAGGGCGGTGATTTGTGGGGCATTCTAGAAGGGTTAGACTACATCCAAAGTTTAGGAATTAACGCGATTTATTTCACGCCGATTTTTCAATCTGCGAGTAATCACCGTTACCACACCCATGATTATTATCAAGTTGATCCGTTGTTGGGAGGAAATGAAGCTTTTAAAGAATTACTAGAAGCTGCCCATCAACGGAATATAAAAGTGGTTTTGGATGGAGTATTTAATCATTCCAGCCGTGGGTTTTTCTTTTTTCATGATGTGTTGGAAAATGGCCCTCATTCGCCTTGGGTGAATTGGTTTAAAATTCACGGCTGGCCGCTTTCTGCTTACAACGGTGATTTTCCGGCTAATTATGAAGGTTGGGCGGATAATCGGGCTTTGCCAGCCTTTAACCATAACAACCCAGAAGTTAGGGAATATATTATGGAGATTGCCGAATATTGGATGAAATTTGGCATTGATGGTTGGCGGTTGGATGTACCATTTGAAGTGAAAGCTCCTGGTTTTTGGCAAGAATTTCGAGAGCGAGTCAAAGCAATTAACCCCGAAGCTTATATTGTGGGGGAAGTGTGGGGAGATTCGCGCGAGTGGTTAGATGGAACGCAATTTGATGGCGTGATGAATTATTTATTTGCTGGGCCGACAATTGCCTTTACCGCAGGCGATCGCGTAGTCTTAGAACAAGTCCAAAGCCGCGATTATCAACCTTATCCACCTTTATTTGCTGCCGAGTACGCCACTAAAATCCAAGAACTATTGCAACTATATCCTTGGGAAATTCAGCTAACGCAACTCAACTTACTGGCTAGTCACGATACCGCACGTTTAATGACTATTGCTGGTGGTGATAAAGCCAGCATCGAATTATCAACTTTACTGTTACTCACCTTTCCGGGTGCGCCCAGTATATATTATGGTGATGAAGTGGGTTTACCTGGTGCGATCGATCCTGACTCCCGGCGCGGCTTTCCTTTAGAAGCGAATTGGGATCAAGAAATTTTGCAAACTCACCGCCAATTAATTGAAATTCGCCACGCTTACCCAGCTTTGCGAACAGGAGACTATCAAGTACTCTACGCCCAAGGCACACTCTACGTTTTTGCCAGGAAATTAGGCACAGAAGAATTAATCATTGCTGTGAATGCTGGTACAGGATCAGTCAAAGCCAACATAGATATTGCTAGTTTGCAAACTCAACCCAGCAAGCTGTTATTCGGCCATACAGAATTTGAGTGGAATAACGCAGGCGAAACAAAACAACTTTGTCTCACAGTTTCTCCCCGTACTGGTTGTATTTTGGCTTAAATAGAACGTGGATTTTACTCCCCTTGCCTCGTAGGCTACTGTGTACACACAAGTCGAAAATTTTCGTGTTCAACCACATCCCGCCTAGAACTAAAGTTCCAGGCTCATAGCCAAAGTCCACAAAGCGTGGACTGGAAGATGTTTTTAGTTGAGTCATCTTCAGATGACTTGCGCTATGAGACTCGGAATTGATTCCGAGGCGGGACAGATGCACTCAACGAAATTTATTTGTGTGTACACCATATCCTCGTAGGAGAGGGGCTGGGGGTGATGTTAAAAATTCTCTCCCCTACTCCCATGTGGTCTACACTGCAAATTAGGTGCTTAATAGCTTATATGCTTATCGAGTCCGTAACAACTGCACGAAAGTATTACTCACCGTATTATCCTTAGTATCCGCCGCGTATTGAATCAACTTCTCCCGCAGTTCCTTCGCTGCATCTAACGGGAGTAAGGTGGCTAACAAGAAGTACACCCCACGAAAACGGGGATCGCCCATTCTATCTACTAACAGTACTTCCGCTTCATCGCTGTTGCCCAGGAAATTCTGCACTAAGAAAAAGTCCATGATTTTATCGTGGCGGAAGTACCATTCTTGCTTGGCTTCCCCTTTTTCATCTTGCCATTGACGGCTGACGACCATTTTATATTTCTCGTCTTCTAAAGATTTCACAACTTGGAAAAATTCATCGGCGGGTAAGGCTTGTTTATCTTGCATCCGCATTTCGTAGACGGCGGCGGCGAATTTCTTCAAAGGAAATTCTTGATTCCATTCCTTCAGGTATTCTGCTGCTATTAGGTTGTATTGCTGTTCTTGCAGGCGGAATAAGTTGGGATGTTTGCCTTGGGATAACATCAACGCCACTACAGTTAAATCCATTGAGTTGGAGAGAATGCGGCGGGCGGCGTTTAATTCTTCTTGGGGTTGCTGGGTGCTGAGGACTTCTTGTAGGTAATTAATGCAGGCTATTTCGTAATCTTGACCTTGGACTGTGGCATCTTTGGGGAGTCGCGGCTGACGGGAAAGCAAAAACTCTTGAATTTGGGTTTGTTCCAGGGGTTGTAAGTAATAGGTTTTGGCGGTTGAGGGTGGTGTCCACTCTAGGGGCTGGGTAGTCATAATAATGTTGCCCCGGAAATAGCTTTCGACAAACTGGCAGATTTTCGCCCGTGTTTCGGCGGTAACTTCGTTGAGTCCGTCAATGCAGATGTCAATTGCACCACTGTAAATCAAGTTTTTCAGGAAGTCCGCATCTTGGGCTTGCCCGTGCAGCTTGTCTTGAATGGCTTCGATTACACCTTTATGACATTTTTGGGCGGGGAGATAAACAACGATGCGCTGGGAGTTTGTTAACAAATGGCGGAGAAACATCGACTTGCCTAAGCCGGAATCACCTTGTAAGATAACTTGCCCTTTGATGCTGGGAAGGGCGGCGGTAACAGGGAAGATGTCGCCGGAAGGAACTTTGACTTGAGACTGGGGGAAGTATGATTGCTCTTGAAAGTTATCTAACCCGGCATCGGCGAGGAGGGAAGGTTTGAAGGGTTCAAATAATTTGCGGCGGAAAAAGGGAACCCAGGTGAGGAGAAAGCCGACGTAACCCACGCCTAAGATGCGGCGTACCCACGGGTTCCAGAAGAAGATGGCTTGGACTTGGGGGAATTTGGGGTAGGCAAAGATCAGGGCCAGCCAGAAGGCGGCGTGAGTGAGGATGGTGTTTCTGCTGCGGACAAACCAGCGCCACACTTCCAGCTGATCTATTGCTGACTGTACTGCATTAGCATGAGTGGAGTTGGCTTGTTTAAGGTTGTTGTAATGACTTTGCAGTAAACTAATATCTTGTAATTTCCAAGTCACGCCTTTATTCGCGGCAACTTCGGAAATTTGTTTGGCTAAGTCGTTGCGTAAACGTTCTAGTCCTTGACCTTTATTCCAAACTTCCAGAAATAAGTTGAGAATTTTAACACCTTCATCGTGCGTGCGTATTTCAGGAATGACTTGAGGAGAGCCAAGCCATTGCAGCAAAGTTTTTACTTTATCATCGCCACCACTCAGGAAATATGTTAAAAAACGCAAATTGAAATATTCTGAAGAACCAAGTTCATAACAATTATTTAAAATTACGAGAACCTGATTTAACTCTAATTTTCTAATCTTTCCTAATGCAACTGCTACACTGCCACGAACAGATGGGTCTACCTTTTCATTCTTGATGAAGTTAAGGATCTCAGGGATGTAATTAGCTGCTGGTTGACCCAGGTTTGCTAATGCCTCTGCCGCATCGCTACGAATATATGAAGGTATCCTTTCATTCTGAAGGAAATTGAGGATGTCAGGAATGTAGTTAGCCGCTTCCTGCCCTAAATGGCCTAATGCTTCTACTGCACTGCTACGTAAATTAAAGGGAAGCTTTTCATTTTTGAGAATGTCAGCGATATCAGGAACGTAATTATCAACAGACTGTCCCAGGTTCCCCAATGCTTCTACTGCACCTTCACGAACATCTGAAGGAAGCTGTTCATCTTTAAGGATTTTAACAATGTCAGGGATATAGTTGCCTGCCGCTTGCCCTAGGTTCCCTAATGCTGCTGCTACTCTGCCACGAACATATTTGTCTATCTTTTCATCTTCGAGGATGTTAGCCAAGTCGGGGATATAGTTAGTTGAATCCTGCTTCAAATTACCTAACGCTGATGCTACTCCGCCACGAACAATTTTGTCTTCTTTTTCATCTTTAAGAATATTAAGGAGGTCAGGGATGTATTTAGCTCCTGCCTGCCCTAGATTACCTAACGCTGTTGCTGCCCAGCGACGAATATATAGGGATACTTTTTCCTCTTTGAGGAAATTGAGGATGTCAGGAATGTAGTTAACTGTTGTTGGTTTAAACTTGGTTAATGCAACTGCTACACGGCCACGAACAGAAGGGTCTTCTTTTTCATCTTTAAGAATATTAAGGAGGTCAGGGATGTAGTTAATTCCTGCCTGACCCAGATTGCCCAATGCCTCTGCCGTACTACTGCGAACAGATGAATCTTCCTTTTCATTTTTGATGATTTTGGCAATGTCAGAGATGTAGGTAATTCCTACCTGCCCCAAGTTACCTAATGCCTCTGCGGCACTACTACGAACAGAAGGGTCTTCTTTTTCATTTTTGATGATTTTGGCCATGTCAGGGATGTAGGTAATTGCCACCTGTCCTAACTTGCTTAATGCTTTTGCAGCACTGCCACGAACATCTGAGTTAACTTTTTCATCCTTGAGAATATTAGAGGCTTTTTGGGCAATTTCCGCCTGTTTCTTAAGTATTGTTTTTAAATCTTGTTCCTCATATTCTGCTAATTGGTCAAAAGCCAGTTTCTTAACTTGGTCATGTCCATCATCAAGGGCGGCGACTATACCGTTAATTTGCCATGCTTCCGGCTTGGGTTTGGGCTGTTCTTTCGCACTTACCCAAGGTAGGGAGAGGCAGAAAGTTAACAGTAAGGTGAAGCAGAAAAGGAAAAACAGCGAAAGCTTCTGAGCGTGGCGGGGTGTAGTGAGCATAATTTGGGGCAAGGCAGCAGATTACACGCGGCTATCGGTATAATATCAGTCTTGCAATCTGTAATTCCTGATTGAAACACTTTAATACTTACTGATGATGATTAAAGGTTAATTAAAGAAGCTCAAAGGTTCATCGCCAATGTTCTGAGATTCATTTGCTAACCTCAAAGGTTAATTGTTAATGCTCAGAGGTTTACTCGCTAACCTCCGAGGTTCATTGCTGATGTTCTGAGGTTCATCGCCAATGCTCAACGGTTTACGCGCTAACCTCAGAGGTTCATTCACTAACCTCAAAGGTTTATCGTCCATGCTCAGAGGTTCATTCGTTAAAAGATACATCTCGTTTTCCAATTGTCAGAGGCTGTTTTAAAAGCCTGTTTGTTGGTAGGCAAACATTTAGATCCCCCTAAATCCCCCTTCAAAAGGGGGACTTTAAATCTTATTCCCCCCTTTTTAAGGGGGGTTAGGGGGGATCAAACCCTGTATATGCTCACACACGCTCTCAAAGTGATTTAAAACTTGACTATTTGTAAACCTAATAATCTTTAAACCATACCCTTCTAAAATTCTTGTTCTTTCTCTGTCATAGTCTTGAGCTTCATCTGTAAAATGGCTATCCCCATCAATTTCAATTACTACTTGTAAAGTAGGACAGTAAAAATCAACTATAAAATGATGAATTGGTCGTTGCCTTAAGACCCGAAATTGAAAATTCCTTAAATAATCACACCACAGCTTTTTTTCTGCTGGAGTCATGTTTTTGCGAAGTTCTTTTGCTCTTTCTACAAGCTTTGGATTGTAAGGTAAATAGAAATCGCTACTGTTAAGGTTTTTTATCATCTTTAAGACAGTTTATATCTTTCAACTCCTTGAAAATGTGTGAAATAAAATTAAATTCACCATTTTGATTCCCTTGAAAACTACGGTGTACACACAAGACTTATCAAGTTGTTTACTAGCATTTTGATCCCCCCTAGCCCCCCTTCAAAAGGGGGGGACTGGAGTTAAAGTCCCCCTTTTTTAAGGGGGATTTAGGGGGATCTAAAATGTTTGGCTACATCTCTAAAGACTTTTAAAAAATCCTTTAAGAATCAGATGCAGCTTTAGCAGGTTTACTTTTAATAGCTTTAAACTTTTCGCCCATCTGTTCAGCAATGGTTTTTAACCCTGGAGTTTTCTTAGCCGCAGTCTTGACGTAATCATAAACAGTCAAACTACTACTCATGGCTTCGCTACCAACTGCCATTAGGGTATCATCTACTTGTTCTGTGAGTTGTCGCAGTCCAATTAACAGTTCGGTGAGGTTGGTAGCTAATTGATAATCCCGGACAAATTCTTCTAAATCAAAACTCGCTGGTAAAATATCGCGGTTCGACTGGGCAGCAATTAGGCTAGTGTTGACAAAAGATAGTCTTTTATCGCCCATTTTAAATAACTTGCGTCGTTCCTCGGCGCTGAGGGTGACGAGAAACGGCAACTTTGCTTGAATGGTTGCAAAGGCGGCTTTAATTTCTTGGATATCTTCTGGAGAAAGGGAGGCGGTGATATTTTGGTAAGCCATTTTATCTTTACCGTAGGGAATTTTTGTTATGATTCCCACTGGTAAATGCGATCAATCAAACAGCTTTAGGACTGACGCACAAAAATTTTCATCCTCAACCACATCCCGCCTAGAACTAAAGTTTCAGGCTTATAGCCAAACCCGCATTTCTCACAAGCTTCAGGCGTTTGATGGGGCAGAGGTGCGGAGGGGCAGGGGAGAGAGTACCTTCATTCTCCCCTGCTCCCCTGCTCCCCTGCACAGGCTTTGAAAGGTGTGGTGAGAAATCCGGGCCAAAGTCCACTTAAGTGGACTGTCAGACATTTTTAGTTGAGTCATCTTCAGACGACTTGCGCTATGAGACTCGGAATGAATTCTGAGGCGGTTTACGCCTTAATTTTTCAATGTCCAGCCACCATCGCCGGGATGAGAACTGCATCAATAACGTGAATTACACCATTGTCTGCCAAAATATCGGTTTGCAGGATATGAGCATCATTCACTGTGATATCCCCGTTAGTAGACTCAATTGCTAACACAGATCCTTCCAGGGTTTCAGCTTCTGCGATTTGTACTAAGTCATCTGACCTCACATCGCCATAAGTGACATGATAGGCGACAATTTTCCTCAGTTTGGCAGTATCTTGCAGTAGTTCTTCTAAAGTTCCCTTTGGTAGCTTGGCAAAAGCTTCATCTGTGGGTGCAAACAGTGTAAAAAAATCAGAACTTTGCAGAGTGTGTATAATTTTTGCAGCCTCAGCCGCTTTTACTAAAGTGTTAAAATTGCCTGCTTTGACAGCAGTTTCCCAAATGTTAGCCATTACGATATCAAGATAGTCTGACAAATTTAGTTATAAATTGATACAAAACTATTAACCTCTATCAACGGAGAGGTAGCGGAAAATTAGTTGTTAACCCGAATTTCTCACGTAGGGGATGTGGGGAGTGTGGGGGGAAAGATTTCTTCACCATCCTCCCACACCCCTGGATTTCTCTCTTGTGAGAAATCCAGGTTCAGCATATAAACAAGCATATTGAGACAGCAGGGGAGCAGGAAGAGGGTTTGCAGCTTTTATGAATATGAATATGATGCAGCTTAAATGACGATTGGCTGATGTATAAGCCGTATCTTGTCTAGGACTGCTAAACTGGGGAATGTCCCCAAGAACCATTAACTATGCTCAAGCGTTCCAAGTTCGAGACAACCCAATCTCAGATTATGCACCGCGCCGAGGATTTAATTAGTGCAGCCTCGAATCGCTACCGCATCACGGTTCAGGTGGCAAATCGTGCCAAGCGTCGGCGTTATGAAGATTTTGAAAGCTCTGAAGATATTCTGATGAAACCTGTTTTACGGGCAATCATCGAAATGTCTGATGAACTAACTCAGCCAGAAATTATCGGTGAAATGTAAAATTAGTCCAGCCTAACGACTAAAGTCGCGGCTACACGAACAAAACCCGCACTTCGGCAAGCTCAGTGACTGCCTGCGCGGGTTTTAATGCACTTATAGCTGATGGTACAAGAAGAATATAGCGGTTCTCGGTTGGATGAGGTACATTTCAACCCCACCCCCAACCCCTCCCCCGAAGTTTGCTCAACGGGGGGAACCCCCGCACGCAACTTCTCTCCGCAAGCGGGGAGGGGAGCGTTTGCGTCAGCAAATGCGGGGCGGGGTTCCAACTGTATTACAAGCAAGTAAGAACTGCTATAATTCTGCGTTGCTCAATTATCCTACTGATGGTTGTGAAGTTTAATTCAGCATTAATTATGGCGTTGGTTGTAGTTGGACTTGTTGTGAGTTTAGGCACAAGTCAACTACAACACTCTAGTTTTATTGGCATTCAGCCTGCTCTAGCTCAAAGAATTAGCCCTTCTGATGTTTGGCAGTTAGTATATCAGCAATTACCAGACTTGCCGAAAGAAAACCAGTACGTCAACAAAGAAACTGGCAAAAAGGCGGAAAATAATACCTTAGCTAGTCGCCTGATACGTTATCACATTTATGTCAAAGAGCGATCGCCAATTTATCGCTTTGACTGGAAGCTAACATTGGCTGATTACCTGGGAGCCAATGAAATTATGTATGATGCTACCTATCCCGGTAATGATATATTACGCGAGAATCCGATAGAGGGCGATCGCGCTGCCATTTCTCGCCTGAGTCGCCATCAACGAGATGCTTTAGTCCAAACATTAGTCGATGTTTTTAACCCCAACGCGCAGAACATTCGCCAAAAACCTCGCCCTAGTACTTCCACCACTCCCCAACCACCCCAAACAGGCGGTGCTGAACTCTTAAAGTGACATGAGAAGGCAGAAGGGAAGAGGGTTTTAGTTTCATTAACCTCTCTTAAACATAGTTTTATTTTTTCCCCCGACTTGCTGAAATATTTGTAGAGACGTTGTGTACAACGTCTCTACCTACAACAACCGATAAATTATATCCGTAGTGAAAGAGCGATCGCCCCTCAAATCTCATCACAGACAAAAAAAGATACAATCTAAAATCTCAAATCCAAAATCTAAAATTTGCAGATGGAACGTCTGATGAAAAGCGGTGTAGGTTGGCGTATTGGCTGGAACCCTAATGCACCTGAATTTAAAGGATTAGTGGGTACAGATGATTGGGCGATTGAGTTAACCGAGGCTGAGTTAAATGAATTTTGCCGTTTGTTAGCACAGTTAGCAGAAACCATGAAACAACTCGCAGCAGAATTAATGGATGAAGAAAAAATTGCTTGTGAGGCCGAAAGCGATTTATTATGGATGGAAGTGGAAGGTTATCCCCATGAATACAATCTGCGCTTTATCCTAAATACAGGACGCTGTGCAGAAGGTAAATGGAATGCCTCTGCTATACCTGGTCTGTTGCAAGCTGCTGGGATGTTGCAAGTTTTTTAAACTTCACCCTTGATTCTCCCCAAGCGTTGCGATACAATAATAATTCTGACCGGGGCGTAGCGCAGCTTGGTAGCGCGCCACTTTGGGGTAGTGGAGGTCGTGGGTTCGAATCCCGCCGCTCCGATTGATAAAATCCCTAATCCTGCTAGTCTTGATGTAAGATTAGCAGGTTTTTTCGCTGCATTCAGGGGATATTTGCTGGATAAGGGAGAGAGGGGAGACAAGGGAGACAAGGGAGACAAGGGAGAGAGGGGGGATAAGGGGGGTTATAAATAGTTCAGTTAAGAGAATAGTGAGGTTGGGTATAGCGATAGTGTAACCCAACAAAGTATGCGTGAATGTTGGGTTACGTTCCTCCACCTAACCTACACCAGTCTGACTCCTGAATCCTTTTTATTCACAAGGATTTAATTTGCAAATCTGATGGGTTCTTGTTGTTCGCTTCTACGGGGAGAAATCCACCAGCTTGCATTTTCCATAACCTATAGTAAGCACCGCCGCGTGCTAAAAGTTTGGCGTGGCTACCATCTTCGACAATTCGACCGTGGTCAAAGACTAAAATGCGATCGAGGTGGGCAATTGTAGACAGCCTATGAGCAACGACTATAACGGTTTTGCCATTCATTGCTAAGTCTAGAGTATCCTGAATGGCTTTTTCGGTAATGGAATCAAGGCTGGAAGTGGCTTCATCTAAAATTAGGATTGGTGCATCTTTGAGGATGACTCGTGCGATCGCAATTCGTTGTCTTTGTCCTCCCGATAATTTTACACCCCGTTCACCCACCAAAGAATTGTAGCCTTCCTTGATTTGGCTAATAAAATCGTGGGCGTAAGCTTTACGTGCAGCCTCAACTACTTCCTCATCACTGGCATCCAATCGCCCATAACGAATATTTTCTATCAATGTGCGGTGGAACAGCGATGGATCTTGGGGAATCAAGCTGATTTGCCCGTGTAAAGCATCCTGCGTCATATCACGGATATCAACCCCATCAATCAGAATTTGTCCTGACTGGGGATCGAATAAACGCAAAATCAAATTCACGAAGGTAGATTTACCAGAACCAGAAAAACCTACCAAACCGACACGTTCACCTGGTTGAATAGTGATGGAAAGATTATCGAATACTTTCTTATCTTCTGTGTAGCTGAAATTAACTTGGCGAAACTCAATTTTACCTTGGGTGATGGAACAAGCGATCGCTTGTTCTCGATCAATCAACTCATGGGGTTGCACAATTGTCATCACACCATTGGCAATATTCCCGATATGTTCAAAAAATTCCAGAAAGCGACGGCTTAAATTACGTGCTTCACTGATGATTAACAATGACAAACTAGTAGCGACAACAAAGTCAGCCGCAGCGATCGCACCTTGACTCCAGAGGGTGAGAGAATAATACAGCGTGCCAATTTTCAGAATCGCTGCTGAAATAAACTGAAACCAGCGAATTCGCTCAGAATACCAGTTAGATTTTCTTACCTGTTTGAGTTCGCCCTTTAATTGTTCATTTAAATAGCGTCGTTCAAAACCCAAACGCGCAAACAGCCGAGTACTACTGAGATTTGTGACTGCATCTACAATAATGCCTGTAGTTTCACTTCTGGCGGCGGCGGCTTTGCGAGAATAAATTCGACAGCGAGTCGCTAACCAAAAGGAAATAGTAATAAACAAAACTGCCCATATCCCAACAAACGCCGCTAAGGGAGGATAGGCGCGATACAGTAAGATTGTGGCGACAATATACCCGACAATCACAGACATAAATTCTGTAATTAACATTTGCATCGTTTGGGTAACACCCAGAGAAGTTTCCCCGATGCGATGTGCTAAAGCCCCAGCAAAACTACTACTTAAGTAACGATGGGAATGATGTTGCAAATAAGCATATAAGGATCTGACGATGTGCTGGCGGTGGATGGGATGCAGAATCGTTTGCAAAAGTCCAGCCGCACGTCCAAAGATTACTTCACCCACACTCAACGCTGTGAACAGTATCAGAGGTTGACGAATAACATCAAAAATTTGCTGACTGTTGTTAGGCGATCGCGTCACACTGCGAATAATTTCGCCAATGGCATAAGGTAACATAATGCCACAAGTTGCGTGCATTATTTCCAAAAGTACCATTACTAAATACCACCAGCGAAACTGGTTAACAAAATAGCAAATAAATCTGAATGGTGTATCAGGTAAATTTGGCGCAGTCGCAGCACGTTGAAAAGATTTGGATTTTCTAATCTTTTTCGTCATGTAAAGTCGATATCGTAGCATTGTTTAAACTGATGGACGGAATAAAAATGGACGACTAAATCCGCCGTCCAATTGCTGAAAGAAGGCCATAACTATCTACAAAAAAACTGATGCAAGAAAACAAAAAATTCAGGTTGTAGAGAAAGGAGGAGGTTTTCAAAACACTTACACCCCTATAGGAATACGGTTTGATTCCTGAATCTAGTTATGTAGGTAGGGAGTAGGGAATGGGGAGTAGGGAGTAGGAAAGACGGCTGATCTGGGTGTACTGATTTTTTTCATAAATCAAATATGAGTCCTACATACCATTGCACCCTTACACCCTATCTTCACAGATAATCTTTGTGGCCATGTCCTGTGCAAGAAACTAAACCATAATTTCTGATGGTGTGATAGCAGCATATAACTCAGGTGGAAGTAAGGCTTCTTGAATGTTGATTTTCTTGGGTATGACACCTGATTCAAAAAATAAATCTGCTACACGTTGTTGTTCTGCTATCAAAGACGGACTTAGACCTCTGCGTCCGGCGAAAGTGCGGCGAGACATTACTAAATCGGCTACATCTGGTGCTAGTTTTTGTTCTGTAATCATCAATTTTTTGACTTCATCTCGATTTGCATCAGCCCATTTATCAAGACCATGAAGTTCCTCAATGATAATTTTGAGTAAGCCAGGATTTTCTTCCGCAAATTTTCGATCTGCAATATAGTAGCCACCAGGAGAATCTAAACCTACAGAATCTCTGAGGACACGAATCCGGTTGAGTTTTTGGGCGATCGCATAATGGGGATCACCAGTCATCCACACCGGAATTCTCCCTTCTAAAAAAGCCGCCCGTGCTTCGATAGTCGGTATACTTCTGATTTTTATATCTTTGATAGTCAAACCAATAGATTGTAAAGCTCTCAAAATAAAATAGTGGGATGCTGAACCTTTTTGAAAATATACTTCCTGTCCCTTAATTTCTTCAAATTTAGTTAAAGAAGATTCTGGTGGTACAGCAATCACACTACTTGTTCCTGTTGTTGGCGTTCTTTGTGTACCAACAACATAAACCAATTTGGAACCAGCGACTTGTGCAAAAATTGGCGGCGTTTCTCCTACAGAACCCACATCAACTTTACCTGCGGCCATTCCCTCCATCAGTTGCGGCCCTTGGACAAACTGCGCCCATTCCACCTTAATTCCCAATGGTTCTAGGCGTTTTTCTAAAACTTGGCGATTTCGTACCAAATCCCCCGCACTCTGATAGCCCATACGGAGGACTTTAGTTTTAATTTCTAAATTGGCAGTTTTGATTACTTGCTGTTGGGTTTGTTGACTACAACTTCCCAACATATATGCCATAGAAAAACCACATATACCCGATGTGGCAACATTGAGAAAACGACGGCGGTTAACCATAATTCTGCTTTTATTTTTACCTTTTGCCTTACCTATCTCGTACTAACGCAGCGAATCTCCTCTTCTGTATTCGGCGGTAATATCGTCGAGTTTTTGTTTCAAATTTTCATCAAGTGTGACTTCCAAAGCTTTGAGGCTGTCACTGAGTTGTTCGGGACGACTCGCGCCAATAATAGGAGCAGTAATAATCGGATTCGCCAAAACCCAAGCTAATGCTAAAGTTGTCAGAGATAAACCAGCATGATCCGCCACTGTGCGTAATTCTTCCACAGTATTGAACTCGCGATCGCGCCAGTAACGCTCTTGATAACGTTCTGCCGCAGTACCCAAGGTAAAACGAGTGCCGGCTGTGGGGCCTTGATTAAAATTATGTTTACCTGTTAACAAACCACCCGCCAAAGGATTGTAAGGAATTACACCCAGTCCTTCTTCCTTCGCCAAAGGTAATAGTTCTCGCTCAATTTCTCTAAATAACAAATTGTAGCGGGGTTGAATCGAGACGAAGCGAGTTAAATTCCGCACATCAGCCCGACCCAAAGCACGGGCAAGACGGTAAGCTAAATAGTTAGAAACCCCAATGTAGCGCACTTTCCCAGCACGCACCACTGTATCTAATGCTTCTAGTGTTTCATCAAGGGGAGTTGACGCATCATCAGAATGCAGTTGATACAAGTCAACATAATCAGTTCCCAGTCGTCTTAAGGAAGCATCGATCGCATCTAAAATATGTTTGCGTGAAGCTCCTTGATCCCAAGGTGCAGGGCCAACCTTGCCCACAGCCTTGGTAGCCAAAATAAAATGTTCGCGCTTACCTTTTAACCAGCGTCCAATAATTTCTTCGGTACGCCCAGCCGTAGCTAAACCACCACCTAAAGGATAAACATCGGCTGTATCTAAAAAATTGATTCCCGCCTCGGCGGCTGTATCGAGGATTTTTATCGAAGTTTCTTCATCCGTCTGCAAGCCAAAGGTCATTGTACCTAGAACAAGGCGCGAAACAGTCAATCCAGTTTGACCAAGTTTCGTAGTTGGTAATGTCATAGTTGTTGGTTTAGTTGGGGAATAGGTAAATACCGTTTAGATAAGGCTTAAGTCCTTTGTGAAAGCAAAGTTTTTTAACGAACCGCAAAGGACACAAAGGACTCAAAGATAATAGGACTTACGCAGACTCTAGATTTCTTGGCGTTCTTGGCGACTTGGCGGTTCGATAAATTAAGCTTTGTGGGAATTTTTGCGTAAGTCCTAGATAAGAAAAACTGCTTAAATGAACGGTATTGGAGTATGGGCAAATACGATTCAGTTAATTAGAAATCTTGATTCATCCGCGTAGCCTGCGGTAAGCCGCTTGCGCGTCTATATCTGCACCCATCTGCGGTTAATTATTCTTATCTGAACCGTATTGAAGATTTCACATCAAATCTATGATTTCTGCTTTAAACAGCTACAGAAGCACGACGGCTCTGTGAAATTAGCCAATTTTGCAATTTCAAGTCTGTATACACTTCATCGGCGATAAAGTGATCACCTTCAGGTAATACAGTAAAATCTACTGTGCCACCCACTCCCCGTAAGGTATCAACAACCTGCTGTGTAGCGTCGATTGAGAGTTTTTCATCCTTAGCACCTTGGAATATTTGGATGGGAATTTCCTTGAGTGCATCTATTTGGCTTGATTCTAAGGTTTGAGGAACGCGACCAGACACCGCTACCAAACCAGCAAAGCGACCAGGATGAGAAGCAGCGATATGCCAAGCCCCAGCAGTTCCCAAGCTAAATCCAGAGATAATCACACGGGAAGCATCGATAGGCCGGGAAGCAATGAAATTATCTAACAAAGCAATCACATCTGATTCTCGCTCTACCCAAGTCTGTCCTTCAGGAAGTTGGGGCGCTAAAAAGAAGTATGGTAAAGAGCTTGATTCATTCACAAACCGAGGTAAGCCCCATTTCAGCAGCACATCTAAATCATTACCGCGATCGCGTGCGCCATGCAAAAACAATACTAAAGGCGCGGGTTTGTTGGCATCTTCCCCAACAGCCGAGAACAGATAAGGCAATAAACCAGAGCGACGTTCAATAGCCATAGTTATAATTCCTTCCTTGTATGTTTGGTGGTTAGATCCCCGACTTCTTAAAGAAGTCGGGGATCTCGTAACCTCTCAGCAAAAGATTTAAGCTACGACAAGTTTTTGATCAACTTGTGGAGAAGTAAAGCTATTTACCTTGGATTCAATCGCTGTACCCTTGAAGAAATCAGGGTTAGCTTCGGTATAGAACTTGTAGGGATTACTAAATACGTAAGCTTTGAAGTCGTCTTCAGTAATTACGCCTTCTTTCACCAAATCCCAGCTTTCAGACAATGGTGAGGTGAGGTCGGGTACATCCCAGTGACCAACGTCAGAAGAATAGATGGCGTTAATCTTCACACCCAAGGGATTAGCTTTGTTGTTGAATGCTGCGGCGATGGTGCGATCGTCAGATTCGGAACCAAAGAAGAAGCTATTCACCCAGCGATCGCGGATGTCTTCAATGTTTTCAATTCCAGCCGCAGCAAAGTCTTCAAGTTCGCTACCAATTGGCGCACGGCTATGACGGCTGAAGGAAGAACCAAGTACACTCTTGGTTAATTCTTCTTTGCTGAGGGAATATCCTTCAGTAATTTCGCCACCGAAACGCTCAAACAACTCAAACAACTCATCTGCATTGGTAAGCTCTGGATTGTAGTTTTGCAGTGCTTTGATATTACGTTTGGAGAAACGGTCTACCAAATGAATGTAGACGTGAGCGCCCCAATCTGCACCACCTTCCAGCATCCCCACGCGCAACTGAGGGAAACGTCTGGTAACACCGCCGAAGAACAACGCTTTAGCAAATGCTTGGGAACCATCGGCAAAGTGACCGATGTGGTTGTTCATGTAATTACTGATGGAAGAGCGTCCCGTCCAACCTTGGCTACCATAGTGAGTAGTAATTGGCACACCCAATTCCACAGCCTTAGCCCAGAATGGATCGTAGTCGTATTCGCTATCTAATCCAAAAAAGTCAATGTAAGAAGCATATCTGGCGATTTCAGGGAATTGATCGGCGGGATATTTATCGGCGATCGCTTTAATTGGACGTTTCACACCACCAGGAATATTTGCTACTTTTAAACCTAGGGTTTTTACAGCAAACTCTAACTCTTCGATGGCTTCTTTTGGAGTAGTCATTGGGATACCAGCTACCACCGTCAAGCGATCGCTATATTTGCGATAGATATCAGCGTGGTAGTGATTGACCGCCCGTTGTAGTGCTTGGCGATTTTCTGGGCTGGCTCCAGCAGGTGCAAGCACATTATTGGGAAACAATACCGAATAGTCTGAACCTTGCTCTGCTTGGCGTTCATAAAGTAGTGCAGGCAAAGTGTAAGTAGCAAGGTCTAGAGTATTGCGAGTAACTCTCGCCCACCAAGGCGATCGAATTGTGCGATTGTATTGACGCTCTTCTGGAGTTTGTTGATACCAGTCTTTACCGTTACTCTTAGAGTTCAGCCGAGAAGATTCTGCCTTGCGTAATTCGTCTACAAGCTTTGACCCGCCGTATTTAGCAATGTAATCTTCAAAAGCCGGGGTGAAATCATTAGTATGAACGTCGGTATCAATTACCGGATAATCAAGGGTGGCTCTGATTGCGGCAGAGGGAGAAGTTTTTAATCTGCTATATTCAACCATATTTTTTCCTTCAAAAATCAAAGGTTTTCTGAGCATCCGCAGTAGGGTTATCCTTTGTCATTGGTCATTTGTCCTTTGTCTTTGCTCCACAATTAACCAATGACAAAATTTTTATGTTCTGTAGGGCGGGGATCTACAGAAAAAGCTCTTTAACTGGTGTGGCTTCATCATCTGTGAAAAATTGATTTACGCCATTCCGACAAACTTTTGTTGTGCAGAGATCCAAAGCTGATTTAACGTGATACTTACCTTTGAAACCCCTCTCCAAACCTCTCTCCGCTTCAGCTACGGTGTACACACAAGTCTTATCAAGTTGCCTAGTAGCACTTTGATCCCCCCTAACCCCCCTTTTTAAGGGGGGAATTTTCTTCAAGTCCCCCTTTTTAAGGGGGATTTAGGGGGATCAGAGGATTTGTGTGTACACGGTAGCTCTGCTTCGGGGAGAGGCTTTGAATCTTATTCCCCTTCCCTTGTAGGGAAGGGGTTGGGGGTTAGGTTTGAGATAAAGTTGCACACGGCTTGATTTATGCCAATACCAATCTTTCATTCTGTTGTTTAGCAACAAAACCATTGACTGGACGACGCAGACCGAGATTTTCGCGCAGGGTACGACCTTCGTATTCAGTCCGAAATAGTCCGCGTTTCTGGAGAACAGGAACGACTAAGTTAACAAAGTCATCCAACCCTGTAGGTAGTATTGGCGGCATAATATTAAAGCCATCTGCTGCCCCATTGTTGAACCATTCTTCTAGTTGGTCAGCAATGGTTTCAGGGGTACCAAGTATGGTGCGATGGCCTCTTGCTGTTGCCAAGGCCAGATACAACTGGCGGAGTGTGAGAGTCCCACGAGTGGCTAAATCTTTTACTAGCTTCAGACGACTCTTGTTATTGTTGGTGTCGTTTGGTAATTCAGGCGCTAAATCATCTAAAGAATATTTTGATAAATCAACACCTTTGTAATAGGTCTTTAAAATACCCCAAGCAACATCAGG
The DNA here is from genome assembly GCF_014698045.1 of Aulosira sp. FACHB-615. Classification (GTDB taxonomy): domain Bacteria; phylum Cyanobacteriota; class Cyanobacteriia; order Cyanobacteriales; family Nostocaceae; genus Nostoc_B. Next base: position 155,239 of record NZ_JACJSE010000002.1, on the reverse strand, counting down.
ATGAATTAAAGATTGCAGGAACTCATATTTTTCTTGGGCTTCTGCTTCAGTCCGGCCAATGATGGGGAAAGCTCCAGGCATGATTTTTAGATCCTCTGGAGAGCGCCCATATTTCGCTAACCGACCTTTGACATCAGCGTAAAATTCCTGGGCATCAGCTAAGGTTTGATTGGCTGTAAAGATGACTTCAGCCGTCCGTGCTGCCAAGTCCCGTCCAGATTCCGAGGCTCCAGCTTGCACAATTACCGGATAACCTTGCGGCGGACGACCAACATTTAACGGGCCTCTGACGGCAAAGTGCTTGCCTTTGTGGTTAAGTATATGCAGCTTGTCGGGATCAAAATAGATGCCTGATTCTCTGTCACGAATAAAGGCATCATCGTCCCAGCTATCCCACAGTCCTTTGACTACTTCGACAAATTCTTCCGCCCGTTCATAACGCTGGCTATGTTCTGGATGATGCTCAAGACCAAAATTCGCAGCAGCATTCTCATTACCTGTTGTAACTACGTTCCAGCCTGCCCGACCATTACTGAGGTAGTCTAGTGAGGCAAACTTACGTGCCAGGGTGTAGGGTTCTTCGTAGGTAGTGGAGGCAGTAGCAATGAAGCCGACATTTTGAGTAACAGCAGACAAAGCCGAAAACAAAGTGACTGGCTCGAAATGCACTAGTTTGCCATTGCGTTTTTGAGTCTCTGGAGAGCCACCCCAGACTCCTGGACTATCTGCCAGAAAAACTGCATCAAACAAGCCACGTTCGGCGGTCTGGGTAATTTCTTTATAATGCTCAAAGTTGAACCCAGCATCTGCTTGTGAATCGGGGTGCCGCCATGCAGAAACATGATGTCCAGTGGCTTGAATAAATGCACCTAAACGAAACTTACGTGTTTTGCTCATCTGCTTTTTCTTGTCTATGCGTCTAGCTAAAGGCTGTTTGGGTAACGTCAGTCAAATATCTGACGCTACGATAAATTAGTAAATTTTTATGGGTCAAAGCTCGTATGTCTACTCTTGTTTGAGCTTGACAAAACTAGTAATGCTGCTGTTTGGCGCTTGAGCTTATACCACAAATTGATGTAGTAATCTGAGTCAGCATATACAGTTTACACATCTAGATCCAGAAAAGATGTGCTGTACAACACAATATCATGAAAATCTAATTGTTAGTTAATCGAACATTAAGTATTGCAAACAGGGCTGAAGAAATTAAGGGTTTAGGGGTGTAAGGGTGTAGGTTTTTTACGTTATGCCCCAAAAACCTTGATTTAGGGTGTGGGGGTATGAACCCGCATTTCTCACAAGCTTCAGGCGTTTGATGGGGCAGAGAGGCAGAGGTGCGGAGGGGCAGGGGAGAGAGTACCTTCATTCTCCCCTGCTCCCCTGCACAGGCTTTGAAAGGTGTGGTGAGAAATCCGGGTGAGGGGGATGGAACTCTGATTAAATCGTGATTTTTAGAGTCGCTACTCATCACCCTGTTAAAAATCTACACTTGTGAGGTTTAGGGGTGTGGAGGTGTAGTGATGCAGTACTTTATTGGGCATCATAATGCCAAGTCTCAGCAATTTAGGAGTTGCTCAAGCATTTTTTTGTAACTTTTTTTGTCTTAAATTGTAGTCATTACAAATGAGCAATATATTTAAATCTTATATTTTGGGATTTCGGGATAACTTTTACTGGGGTTGGATTGGGAATTACCAATATGTTCAATGGCAAGTAGTTTTAATATTGAGCTTTTGGAATTTATCTGGAGGAAATTCCCAAGCGGCTCAATTGCATCAAAACTTGAGTTCATTACCAGTAATAGTAAGCAATTCAAAATCAATTGATTTTGTGCTTTTTCAGAATCAAAAAATTCAGGAAATTAAACTTCTGGAACAATTCAATCAAGCACCAATTTTAATTGCTGCACCAGAAAATTTTAATCCGGGGTTGCGAGTACCGCCACCATTACCCAAACCACCAGTCATAAAACCACCAGAAAAACCTAGTCCACCTCCAGCATCAAAACCTGAGAAACCAACTAAGCCTGTAGTTTTAGAAGGCATTCAAACTAATTTTCGCAATGATACAGATAACTTTGGGCAAAGTAATTTATTTATTGAACCGACTTTGCAGTGGCGATCGCCTAATGGCAATAAAATATTTTTGACTACTGGTTTTAATTTATTTGAACAACCGGGTATAGAATCAGTTAGCAATATTCCTGTAAAACTTGGCTGGCAAGGAAAAATCGGTGACGCAACTTTACACACCACAGCCGGAGTTGATTTTTTTGACCGCTTACCCACAGCCATCAATTTCAATGCTAAATTTGAACTCCCAATAGTGCCGCCTCAAGTTTCTTCTACGGGAAAATTACTGTCGGGTGTCACATTATCAGGCAATGTAGACCACAGTCCCTATAAATTTAATGCTCAAACCTTAGAAAATCAAATTACAGCTTGGCGGTTTGGCCCTGATTTATATTGGCAAATGGATAAATACACAAGTTTGTTTTCTTCTTTGCGCTTGGGTAACTACAATGATGGGAATTTTGAAATTCAATCATTCAGCAGATTAGAACGCAAGTTGGGACAATTTTCTCTGGCGGCTAACTTATTTAACTGGAGTTATAGCCGCAATGCAGAAATCACAAATGGCTATTTTTCTCCACCAGATTTTTTGGTATACAACGCTGAAGTTGCTTGGGAAGGCGAGATTGCTGATTTTTTGCGTTGTCGGCTGTTCGCCACTTTAGGACAACAACGATTAAATGGTGAATTGGACGATGCTTATGGTTACGGTGGGCGCTGTACAACTAAGTTCTCGCCCATTCTAGACGCTGAACTAGACTACAGCTTTAGTAATGTTCGCAATCAAAACACGGCGGGAGGCGACTATGGTACTAATTCTTTAACCGGACAGTTCCGTGTCAAATTTTAACTGTCCATCACCAGTATTTTTAGCTACTCAATTAAATGAAAATTCGCAAATTTTTATACTGATTATTTATATTACCTGCGTATATATAAGCGTTAGTCCTAACAGTGTTTGATCACGAAGTGAGACAAATTTATATAAGTTAATAAACCCGAAAAACCTTTCATAAAGGTGATTTTACACTCTTAACTAACAGTTGGTTACAACTAACATTTGTGAGTTATTCCCTAACGTTGGGAAAAATAAGCTTGTTATGAAGATAACTAAAAAATGATTTACATTATAAGGCTTTGATTAACATGAGTTCTGATTTTCAACCACCACCTAAAGGCTTATCTATCCTGAGTTATGTTGGAGGGGTGGTGACAGCGATAATTGCGATCGCTGGGTTAAATTTTTGGTCTGGTCGTCTTTCCCAAAAGACACAAACACCCGAAGTATCAGCCTCTCAAACTGCTACTCCCATAGATCAGGTAGATCCACAAGCCCAAAAAATCGCCAAACTTGATGCTGACTCCGCCGTTTTACCAGGAACACCAATCGCCGCCAGTGAACTTGTAAGCAAAACACCTTACATTGCGCCGGGAGTAGGCAAACTCGATGCAGCAGAGATGGCGGCGGCGCGTTTAGCTTGGTCATATTTCCAAAAAAACTGGAACGAGAAAACCGGCTTAGTTAATTCTGTGGATGGTTTTGCATCTGTCACGATTTGGGATCAAGCAGCTGCGATCGCAGCTTTGGTTAGCGCCAAAGAACTCAACATTATTACTAACGCAGAATTTGAAACGAAGATGACCAAAATGTTGCAGACTCTGGCATCTTTACCTTTATATAAAGGTGAACTGCCGAACAAAGTCTACAACGCTCAAACTCTCATACCTGTTAATTACGGTCAACTCGATAAACCAGAAGAAATTGGTTGGTCAGCCATTGATTTGGGAAGAATGGCAATTTGGCTGAAGATTGTGGAAGCTAAGTATCCCAAAATGCGATCGCCTGTACAAGCGGTGTGGCAACATTGGCAAGTCAAGCGCCTCACCAAAAATGGTCAGATGTACGGTACATCTGTTGTTGAAGGTAAAGAGCAGTATAACCAAGAAGGTCGCTTGGGCTATGAAAATTATGCTGCTTATGGTTTGAAGCTTTGGGGTTTGGATGTTAAACAAGCCTTAGATTATCAGTCGAATACTGCTTTTGTGAATCTTTACGGTCAAGGTGTTCCTTATGATCGTCGGGATGCGAACAACTCCGGCGGAAATAACTACGTCCTCAGCGAACCATATATTCTAGACGGTATCGAAACAGGATTCCAAGCACTGCCAAAAGCTTATGCCGATAGAATCTTAGCGGCTCAAGCAGCGCGTTATCAAGCCACACAAGAATTAACCGCCCTAACCGAAGATAACTTAGATCGTCCACCATATTTTGTTTACAATAGCTTGTTTGTCAACGGTAAACCTTGGGCGACAATTACCGATACTCAAGCACAACATAATAATTTACGTTTTCTCAGTGCCAAAGCTGCGATCGGCTGGCACGTACTTTACAAAACTGATTACACCCGTTCTTTAACTGATACTGTCTTTTCTCAACTCAAATCAGAAAAAGGTTGGTACAACGGCTTATATGAATCTCTGCGCCAACCAAATAAATCTCTAACTGCTAACAATAATGGGGTGATTTTAGAAAGTTTGCTTTATAAACAAGTTGGTCAACCTTTGATTATTTGGGCAGGAGTAAAATGATTCACCCAATTTTTGTATTGGTGAGGAAAAGCATGAATTAAGCAGAAATAGGGTAAATTTTCTCAGATGTAAGCCTATTGTCAATTTTCAATTAATACCTTTGCCACTTTTTGTAGCAAAGATGACTGGCTATTATCACTTATCTTCAAAATATTTTGAGTGAGTGTACTAAAATGTAAAGCTGTGATTGGATGTCCAATAAGTTCAGATGTAGAAATCTCTGTTTGAGAATATGTTCTTCCAATCAAGTGATAAACTCTAAAACCTTTTTTTAATTTACTATCAAGACTTTTCGCAGTCGGAACATAATACTGAATGAAGGTTTGATTCTGCAAATCCAAACATATCATATTTTGTATTCGCTTAATGGGTTTAATTTCACCGTTATAATACGATACCAAAGGGAATAATCTACTACTATCTTCATCTTTAATTCCTCGATTAATTTTTAATTTTCCCTTTTCCATGTCTTCAAGGATACCATTTCGCCCAATTAAAGTTGGTGTATAAAAGTCATCGGTATAGCAACTAATGTATAACTTCTCCGACTCATCTACAAAATATTGTTGATCGTCAATTAATTTTTCTTTATTGTTTTTCTTCTTTCTTAAAAATGGAAATGCTTTTTCTATCTGTTTTATATCGCGCATTACATTTTTGACATATATGTAACCATCTTTATATAAAAACTCTACTGCTACTGCTACTGCTTTAGCTTTCTTGTATCGTGGGCTACGCACATATATAGTAAAAAAGTTTTTTTCTGGAAACGATTGAGGAGTAATAGGCAAGCCAAAATTAGAATCTACAAAACTTGACCTCATCCAGTTCTTAATTCCCAATTCAATCAAAATCTTCTGAAATTCCGGTGAAACATTGATCTTATATTTATCGCAAAACTTCTGCCATTGTTCGCTATCCTCTTGACCTTTTAAATAGCACAAAATCAAACTATCTATGTCCAAAAATTTCCCATCTGTAAAAGCCTGTGTATCCTGAGATAAGGTATCTTCATCAATTTTTTTATAACTTGTATAATTCAGAACACAACAATCAGGATCTATATTCTCACCAATTTTAGATTCTTTTAATTCAAAAGGTATAAATCGTTTTAAATTTATGCCCTGTATGCTAAAAAACTTTCCTGTATCCAAATAGTTAAACTTTCTCTTTAACTGTGAATAAAAATCTACTTTATCTTTGTCATCTATTTTTCCTGATGGATACCAGAGTCCATCATTTCCCTGATAAGCCATTGAACCTGCTTCTTCTTCCAAATCTCTATTGAAAACTAAATAATTTTGGTTCTTATCAAGGTTAATATCTGACCAGGTAACAACTTCAGTAATTTTCCAACAAGGCTCGTCTTCACTCTCAACTACTTGTTCATAAGTACTAATGGTTTTTCCAGAATTATAAAATGTGAGTGAAGATATTCCTTGATGTTTCAGAAAATTTTTCAGAAATTGTTTGTCAGATTCAGTCAGGTCAATTCCAGTATTGTTAATAATCTCTAATGATTCTACAGATTCTAGGTTTTTGATAAAAGGGTTTTCTAAGTAATTATCAGCCTGAAAATGAAGAGGTTGAAATTCAATATTACACTCACTTAAAAAGCTCTCAAGCTTTGTCATAAGATTGTGATAATGATAAACCTGAGTTTTTTTGAACTTCTCAAAATCTTGCTGATCTTTAGGAAATTCCATAAAATTAATAGAATTTTGGCGACGAGCATCTCGCTTACGTTCAAAGTAGTAATTTTTCTTGTTATGGACTAACCAATCCTCGTCACTATCTATGTTAGTGTACTTATCCTCTGGTAAAAATCGTCTGTGTTGTCGAGATAAGGTTAACGTTAGAATATTATGTGGATTGTATTTAATTAATAAACTCTGTCCCCAAACTAAAAGAGCATCTTTTGATTTGGTTAAATTCTTGGAATGGACTAAAAGTAATTCTTCAAAGCCATTCATAGTCTCAATAGATAAACTTTCAGAAAGAAGATAAAACTTAAAAACTAAATTTAAAATTCTTTCTTGATTATCTTTAAATAACTGTCGCCATCCAGAGTGGTTTTTATTTGGAGATAAAAAGAACACATTCTTTTTGCCATTAACGTATGAAATAAAGTAATAAACATCTGAATATTTCCTCTCTTCTCCATGTTCCAAAAGCCGTTTTTGGATTTGTTTTTTAATAAATCTATGCTGTTCCTTATAAAAATTACTCTGTGAGTCTTCATCTTGAGAGTACTCATCCCCAGAAGCCTGATAATCAGGGACAAAATTCTCAATTCCTATATTCTTATTAAAGAGATACTGAAAAAGTCTTTCAGCAACCTCTTCTGGCTTCAGTAATATCTGTAACTGGTTTGTTCTTGATTTATCTGATAATGCTTTAGTCATTTTATCTCTCATATTATTTCTCCTTTTGAAATAAAAAGTTTTTGAGAATATCAGATTCAACTGGAATATTATAGCGATCAAGGTAAATCAAATTTCCAGAAAATAAATTTGGTGAGTGTTGGTGATTTTTTTCTTGTTTTGCTTGCAAGTTTAGAAGTAATCCTTTCACAGCTTTAAACTCTGGATAATCTGAAACAATAGCATCTAGCTTGTTTTGTGCTTTTTCTAGTGTCTTTTGTGAAAGGCGATTTCCTGAAGCTTGACTCCATGCTTTAACATCAATACAAAATAGCGTATTGTCTTTGATGTAATACAAATCAAAGCGTTCATACAACTTGTGATATTTGTTGAAATCTATAAATGCCTCAAAACCATAGATAGATTTTATAATTTTCCAATCTTTACCTTTAAAAAGTACATCTTTAATCCAGCGTTCTGCAAAATTTTCAGTCAGTGATGGATACAAAACATCGTAAAAGAAATGTGGGCGTGGAATATAAGTATTAAAAATTTCCGGTTGTGGAATCAACTCGTTGTACAATCTATAGATTAAATTAGTCGAAGGCTCTGTCAAAGCAATTTCGTTACCTTCCAAGTCATAGCCTTGAGTATTGGTTTTTAGATATTCAGGATATAATCGCTTCTGGTAAGGATAAATTTTTTCCCCATTGATGCTATCGCTGATGATCTGAAAATGTTCACCTTCTTCCTCCACAAAAGCTAGATATGGTGTAAATTCAGTTTGTTCTGTGTTGTGATAAAATAGTGAGTCAATAAAATCATCAGGAAATAGCTTTAACTCTCTTAACTTTTTGAGATATTTGCCTGGGTCTTTAAAAACAATATGATCACGTAAAGCATTCCACATTTTTGTAATAGCAAATGCCTTTTGATTTTGATGAAAATTTTCAATCTCATTCAACATTTTTTCTCTAAAATTTTGAAAATTTAGAGAAGCATCAGTTTCATCATACACATGATTATCGTAATCCTTAATTGCTCGTTTTTTTTCCTCCTGTTGAACACTTAAATAAACTTTGTAGTTGTTAACAGAAAATTTCCGAACTTCATCAGGTTCTTCCTGCTCTAGATATCTATAAAAATTCACTAAATTTTTTCTTGTTTCTTCATTAATGAAAATCTTTACTACTTGGGTTGGAAAATCACGCCTTTCAGACCTACCAATAACTTGTAAAATTCCTTTACCTAATAAGATTTGATGTTGTTGCTCTCGAAATGCTCCAGCTTCAGGTTGATTCAAGTATTTGTTGAAATCTTTTATTTCTAAATTAGAATCTCCTAAATTTACAATACTTTTCATCAAGGCAAAATGATAAAGTGTTGTAGCTTTTTCAGATTCTTGTGATTTTTTCAGCGATGGTTTCATTACTGTATAGTAACTATCCATGAGCAAAACTAAGGAGTCAAAATCTTTTTCCTCTCCGTTGCGATTTTTGATGATAGGGTTCAATCCTTTTGAGGCTGATTGATAAGCCGATATAAAGAAAACTTTTTGCCCTTCTTCTTCAACAAGCTCATCCAAATATGTTTTTTGAGTTGTTTGATCTAAGTAATGTTTATTAAAGCTGGCTTCATATAAAATTATTTTAATACGAACATTACTTTTGTATTTTTGATGATTTAGATTGACATAATATATGCTTGGATGATCTGAAGATTTCTCAATTAGAAAGTCAGCATAATGAAGTTTTTCCCAAAACATCATCAATTTTTTAATCCAGCTTAAGGTTTGTGTAAAAGCAATTGTTTCTTGAATTGATTCATCTTCAAAAAGGTAAAATAAGAAACGAATAAAACTTTTTAGTTCTTGAATCTTGTAAAGACTAAACCAAGCTCTATCATTTTTGCAATCATTGATAAAATCTTTTAAAATTTTATTCTCAAATCGTTCTGCAACTTCTTGAGTTTTTTTGTTTGGAAAAGATGATAAACTTTCCTTGAAAAAATCTACTGTGATTTGTCTCTTAGTATTACGTTGAATCCTAATTTTTTCACAGAGTAATATTTCTTCTTCAACCATTGCTCTAAAAGAGCTTTTACCATATTCATTACGTAGATTATCTTCCAAATAACGCATATCATAGCTTGTACTTAAATCACCAAATATTCCTCCTGTAGCTGAGATGAGAAATATTACATTACTATTGTTATTCAGTATAGAATTTATCTTAAATTCAGGTGAAGTTAATATAGCAGTACTCCCAATAGATACTTCTCTAAGTTCTTGAGCTATTAAGTTATTCTTAGGATTTTGATATCGAGAAATTTCTTTGATATTTATGATAGATTTATAGCTTTCATAAACATAGGTACGGTTTAAGTATTTGAGTAGTTGATTTGGCGATGAGTTTTCTTCACTAGCTTTTTGAACTTTAGCTATCTGTTTTGACCAAATATCTAAAGAACGAGATTGAGAATCCTCAGCATCCAAAACATTAGCTAAAAAATCTTTAATGCTTTTAATTTGTAGTCGAACAACCAGAATAGCATAAATCAGTTCTGCTACAGAGGTATTATCTGCAATTGTTTCCTCAATAATGTGAACATGACCACCAGACGGTCTGTTTAAAAATAATCTTTTTAGAGGCTCGATGTTGTATATGTATAGGTTATTATACGAGAAAATGCTCATCAGTTCATTACTGATTTGGTTGTAAAGCTGCTGAGGAATTAACAAACTTCTATTATTCTCAAATTTTGACAAAACCCTAGCTAACATTTCAAAAGTCAATACAATCGGATTTTCTTGCTCGTAATTATCGAGAATTCCAACAATTTCGTCCATTGATTTATCAAGACCTTTTTTTATTGTTACTACCTGTTCTAAAAAATTGATAGAATTGCCTTCCTCAAGTATTAATCTTTGATATGTTGGGGCAAATTTTTGTAATTTTGGATCAATATCTTTGTTTTTATCAAAATATTCTTGTAACTCTCGCAAAGCCCCTTTATTCTTGTCAAGAAAATTTAAGAATTCTCTATTTTCATTATTGTGAGTAGAAAAAAGAAGTGAAAATTCTCTATTGATAGATGAAAGTGCATTATTGATTGCTAATTGATCAGGTGAGATGATATCAATCTTTTTATATAGCATAATTTGATAGCCATCTTCCTGCTCATCCAATGCGAGGATAAATTTTTTGGAGTTATTTGTTTGCTGAATAATGTATTTATCGAGCTTGTCGTCTTTCTTTACCCATTTTTCACCATTATGGATAAAGTACGGGATAGAAGTTTCAAATTTATCATAAGTAAGCATCAATATTCCAGATTTTTCTTGCAAAAGGTGAAGAGGGAAAAATATCTCCATCAACCTTAAACATTCAATCGGCCAAGTTTCTTGAGCTAATTGAGATTTAATGAGAAATTCTAAAAAACTTTCAAATAGCTTGTTGAGTTCTCTTCTTGCTTTTGTAATTTCAGACTTATTCAATTCTTCATCGCCAAAATCTACTCTTGTGAAATATTCAATCCGATTAATAACACCTTTCACTTTGTTCAGATTTTGTTTATTTTCCAGAATTTTTTCATTAGTATTATATTTTGATATCAATTGCCAAAATTTTTGATTCTCAACTATCGCATATATACATTTTTTGTATAATTTTATATATTCATCCGTCGTTTTCATCTCTAATGAATTTAGTTTATAGACGGGGATACCAGTATCAGTATATTGGTTAATAATTGAACTTGGAACACATAAATGTTCTCTTAATGGAGCAACATATATACCGATTATTTTAGTATTAGGATGACTTTCAATAGTTTTATATATAGCTTGGAATAATTGGTGAGTTTTTCCAGATCCTGTACCATAATTTATGAGTTTGAGTTGGGAACAGTTTTCTCGAAAACTATCTTCAATGGTGGTAATATATGAGTCTAGGATTTGAGAATGAGCAGATTCTGGTTGATAATCAGAGGTATTTTCTGAATTTTGCATAACACACCCCACTATGTTTTATTGATATATGGAAATTGAGTCAGATTGACTGATAATTTTTAGCTCAGTATAGGTAATTATTAGATAGTATCAGTTATACATAAAATCTTTATTACATATTGTAAAAATCTAAAAGTTTGTGCTTGAATGACTAATTGATTCACAAATATATGTAATATACAAAGTTTTCAACTAAGTCTGTATTTGCACGAAATACAAAATTTTTCAGTATACAGAAACCAATTAAATAAAAAGTATAGATAATTTCCGTGTAATTCACCCTGATATTTGGAGTTTTTCCGAGTATCATTCACTAACGCTACACATCTCATCTGTGCGATCGCACAATAACGCTCCTAATTCCCTATTGGTATATGTTACACAAGTACTATCAACAAAAATTGTGGAGATGGATTGCATTGTTCTTGATTGGAACAATCTTGCAATTTTTAATTTACATCCCCACGCCAGTTTTATCGCAAAATGCCAATAGCTGTAGCAATATTACTGCGCCTCTGACAGCCGAAGAACAAACTTATGCCCGTTCTGCTTGGCAGTATTTTGTCAAAAATTATCAGCCAGCAACAGGATTTACCAATTCTGTGGGGGGTTATCCTTCAGGAACCCTGTGGGATATGGGGAATTATTTAATGGCGTTGAATGCGGCGCGATGGATGAATCTGACTGACCAAGCAGATTTTGACTCTCGGCTGAATAAGTTTTTAACAGGTCTAAGCAATATCAAGTTATTTGAAGATGCTTTACCCAATAAAGTCTATAACACGGCTACCGGGCAGATGGTTGATTACGGTAACAATGCCATTGAACGGGGTATTGGCTGGTCTGCTTTAGATATTGGTCGGGTTTTAGCGGCGTTTGATGTGATTCGCACTTGTCATCCCCAATATAATGATTGGCTCAAAGGCATTATAGCCAGGTGGCAAGTAGCGCGATCGCTCAAGGATGGACAACTTTACGGGGCGACGGTTCTCCCAGATAACAAAACATTATTAGTCCAAGAAGGGCGACTAGGTTACGAAGAATATGCCGTCCGGGGGTATCAACTCTGGGGTTTTTCTGCACCCAAAGCTTTGGCCTGGGAACCATATAAAACAGTGGAAATTAATGGTGTGCAGATTCCCGTTGACACCCGCGATTTTCAAAGTACTAACGCCAATAATTACATTGTTAGCGAGTCTTATATTTTAGATGGCATTGAATTTGGCTTACAAGGTGAATTAGCTGATTTTGCAGCTAAAGTTCTGGAAGTGCAGAAGCGCCGTTACGAAGCGACAGGTCAGTTAACAGCAGTCACCGAAGATAACATCGACCAAGCACCTTATTTTCTCTACAATACTGTTTACGCTAACGGGCAGAGTTGGGCCACAATTACCGATACTAACCAACCTTATCCCCAGTTTCGCAGTGTAAGTACCAAAGCCGCATTTGGTTGGCGTTACTTGTACCCAGATAATGCTTACGCCCAAAAACTGTTTGATGCAGTCAAGGATCTGCGTAGCCCTGATGAAAGTGGTTATTATGCAGGGATTTATGAGGAAACGAAACAGCCAAATAAAGCCTTAACTGGGAATACCAACGGGCTAATTTTAGAGATTTTGTACTACAAAGCCAGAGGAAATCGTTCTTTAATTACTGGTTATGTCAATACAGCCGCCAAAGCACCAAGTAATAATAATTCTGCGGCGACTCCCACACCCACAAATCCACCGCCAACATCTGGGAATAATTCTAATGTGGGAGAGGTGAAAGTCACGCCCAATCCCCCAGTCAAGAATCCCCAAGTTGAGGAGGTGGCGATTACCCCGATTCCCCCAGTTGATAGCCCAAATTCATCATCTCAGTTGAAATTAACTCGACCATTAACAGTGGTAGAACGGCGTTATGCAGAAGCGGCTTGGAGGTATTTTCAAGCCAATTATCATCCCAAGAATGGCTTAGTTGACGATCGCAGTGATTTCAAAGGTGCAACACTCTGGGGATTAGGCGATTATCTCGCCGCACTCCACACCGCCCGATCATTGGATGTAATTTCCCCAAAAGAATTTGACCAGCGCACCCGCCATTTATTAGCAGCGTTAGGAAAATTACAGTTATTTGCCGGGGAATTACCGAATCGGGGTTATGATACGCGATCGCTCCAACCCATAGACTACGGCGGTAATCCAGTCATTGAAGGCAATGGTTGGTCAGCTTTGGATATTGGCAGACTGTTAGCTGGGTTGTATAACTTAAAAAGCTACCATCCAGAATATACCAAAGCGGTTGATCAAATTGTCTTGGATTGGTCATACCTGCGGGTAGTCCGGGATGGATTGCTTTCCAGTGCGACGGTGATTAAAAATCCCCAAGGGCGATATCTGACTCGCGTCAACCTGGATACTCGTTTAGGGTATGAAGAATATGCAGCACGGGCTTTTCAATTGTGGGGATTTGATGTCTCAGGTTCGGCTGTGGGTGGCGAATATCAAACAACTGTAGTAGAAGGAGTGAAAATACCAACTCAGCGTCAACGTACTGATACTAACTCCAAAGTCAATCAATACACCGTCAGCAACCCATTTATTCTTTATGGATTAGAGTTTGGTTTAGATCCGAAAATGCGATCGCTATTTGAACCCATTTTCCAAGCCCAAGTTGAACGTTACCGTCGCACCGGGACTTTAACAGCCGCCGCGACAACCTTAATCGACCGCAAGCCTTACACTGTCCACAGCGCCATTACCGCCCAGGGTCAACCTTGGGAAGTTGTTAGCGATGATGGACAAACAGTACCCCAAGGAAGAATGGTCAGTACTGCTGTGGCTTTTGGATATGCTGCTTTGTTACCAGACAATCAATACAGTCAAAAGTTACTGCAAGGTACAACTGACTTATATAACCCACTCACAGGTTTTTACGAAGGCTTTTATGAAGCTACAGGTAAAACCGCCGTTGGTTTCACCAGCAGCACCAACAGCATGATTTTGCAATCTTTGTTGTATACACTCACCAACCACAAACCCTTAATTGCTGCCAATACTTCCCTGAATTCTCCCTGGTGGGAAGCGATCGCCCAAGGAGATTCCGGCCGTGGTCTTCCTCGAATTCCTCAGCCAAAAATTAAACTAATTTCTGATAGTAATGGCAATTACTGGGCATCTCCGCCAGAAAATCACCGCACTGCAAAATAATTTGCGATTGTAGATAGCAAATAAATTCCACAGATACATCTGGAGGCTGATTGAATATTTGAAATTGATTTTTTGATTATTGGTATTCCCATGAATTTTGCATCTTTGAATAACTCGGCTAATTTTCCTGGTAACAGTCGCTCAACACTCAAAAAACGCACATTGTTATTTCGCTACTTAGCCGAAATTAATTTAATTTTCGGTTTTTGGTATTTACAATGGCGTATTACTCATTCAATTAACTTTGATGCTTTGTGGCTGTCAATTCCTTTATTATTAGCGGAAATTTATAGTTATTTTGGCGGTGTGCTATTTGTCATTGGTTTGTGGCGGCCTTTAGTGCGGCAGGTTAAATCTCTTGACCAAATGATCCCACCTTTAGCAAAATCGGAATGGCCAACAGTAGATGTATTTATCACTTGCTACAATGAGCCACCAGAAATTGTTGAGCAAACTGCAACGGCGGCTTTAGCAATTGATTATCCTGTTACTAAATTGCATGTTTATGTATTAGATGATGGCAACTCACCAGCCATGCGAACCATGACCGAAAGATTATGTATTCAAGATTTGCAATCACCATTATTACAACAAGAAGCTAACCGTATTGATGCTGAACGCTCTCATTTAGTAGAACGTCTGCAAAAACTAGAAAATCTCAAAGTCAATATTCAAGCGGCGGAAGAGTGGTTACAAGAATTATCATCAACTCAAAATGCTCAGACAACATCAGCAGCAGAATTACTCGCAAGTCTACAACAGTTTATTTTGTGTTTACCGCCGGAACATCACACTATAACTGCACGTCTGAAAACTGAAAAACGAGCTTTAGAAACAGCAATTTACCAAAAAGAACAGGAATTAGCTCAACTGCTAAGATTTCATTATATTGCACGTCCTAAGCCCGTGGGTGTACCTCACCATGCAAAAGCAGGTAATCTTAATTATGCGATTTTTTCAGGAGAAACTGCGGGGGAATTTATTCTCACTTTAGATGCCGATCATATTCCTAAACCACAGTTTCTCAAACGAGTTTTACCATATTTTTATACATATAATCTTTTCACTGGTAAGTACGAACAAAACCGCATTGCTTTTGTCCAAACACCACAAGCTTTTTATAATATTCCAGTTGGTGATCCTTTTGGACATCAAGCTAATTTATTTTACGGGCCACTACAACAGGGCAAAGATGGGATGAATGCGGCATTTTACACAGGGACAAATGCTATCCTCCGCCGGGAAGCCCTGATTAATGTAGGACTGCAATATTTTGCTGATGAGTTTAGTAAAGATGAAACTAAGTTAGATGAATTTAAATTAGTAGGTGGGGTATCTAGTAATAGTATTACAGAAGATATGAATACAGCTATGCGGCTGCATGGTGCTGGTTGGAAATCGATTTATCATCACGAACTTTTAGCAGAAGGTTTAGCGCCGGATGATTTGAGTTCTACTTTAAAACAGCGACTACGCTGGGCTCAAGGAACTATCCAAGTTTTATTAAAAGAAAATCCCTTTGCTAAACCAGGACTGACATTTTGGCAACGCCTACAATATTTTAAAACCATGTATAGCTATTTTTCAGGCTTTGCTAGTCTGGTATTTATTGTTTGTCCAATTATTTATTTCTTTACCGAAATTGCCCCTGTAAAAACCTTTGGCTATGATTTTGCTATACATTTTATTCCGGCTTTTATTATCAATCGCTTAACATTTTTAACAGTGGCTTGGGGGATTCCGGCTGGTGAATTGTGGCGTTCAGAACAATATGCGATCGCATTATTTCCCTTATTAATTCAAGCTGTCTGGAGTGTGTTCACCGGACAAAAAATTAATTTCCAAGTTACCCCAAAACAGCGACAATCTGGTATTTACCTGCGTATGGTCTGGTCGCAATTACTGGTATTTATACTGACAGTTTTAGGTATGCTATGGAGTTTTTATTTATTTATCATTGGTCATAATAAGTATCCTGGGATATCTCTCATCAACAGTGTTTGGGCTATTTATAATCTAATGCTTTTGTGGGGTGTGATTCGGGCGGCTGTTTGGCAACCATCCCCAAAGTATTAAAGAGTTTATGAAAATTAGCTTTTGATAATTAAAGAAATCATGTAAATTGCATTTTTGTGATTGATATTAATTTGATAACTTGCGTTTAGGAAGTGCAAATGCCAAAATAGAAAAGTGTATATTTGATTACAAAATTAGGTAATTAGCTTATGGATTCGACAATCAAAGTCATTCAACCACAAGGCGTATTAAATGGTTTGACAGGTAATAAGTTACAGCATGAAGTGAGTAATCTATTGGATAATGGCGCAGATATGTTGTTGATTGATTTGAAAGAAGTCCATTTTATTGATAGCTCTGGTTTAGGGTCTTTAGTTGCAGCCGCTCAAATGGTGAAAACTGCTCATGCCAAACTGTTTGTTTGCTCTGTAAGTGACCAAGTGAATATGTTATTTCAATTAACAAAAATTAACAGAGTATTTCAAACTTTTGCTGATCAAGAAGACTGTAAACGCCAAGTGTTGGCAACTTCTTAAAAAGTCAAAAAATATCTCTGTTTTGGACTTTATTTTTTTATTTGTGTCGATTCTGAAAAATTTTCTAAAAATAAAAATTTGATTTAGGTTGCACTACCAAAATAAACTTTTAGTAAAGATAAATCATCTTCTGGAGATTGTTGAATATTTAAAGTCATGATTTTTAATAATAGATGATTGAGCGTGTAATTGTTTGCTTGGTTATGTTTGATTAAAATTTCAATAAAAGCATCAAGACCTAATAGTTTACCGTTGGGTTGATTAATTTCATAAACTCCATCGCTAAAAATATAAAGAGTGCTGTTTTCGGTAATTTCAAAGACAGCCTCTACAAAGTCAACCTCTGGTAAAAAACCTATAGGTAAATCTAAGGAGATTAGTTGTTGAACTTGCAAATTATTCGGAGATTGATTTGAGATGAGGATGGCTGGTGGATGACCTGCATTAGCATAAACAAGTTGCTGTTTAATGCGGTCATACACTCCATACCAGATGGTGAAATATTTAGCACCTTGGTTACTCATTTGAAAGTTATGATTAAGTGCTTTGAGAACTTCACTTGGTTGACAAAAATTAGTGTGGGGTAAAGATTGCGATCGCAACATATTCAGCACCGACACCGACAGCAGCGCCGAACCTACGCCATGTCCCGATACATCTAACAGATAAATTACGAGATGATCATCATCTAGCCAGTAATAGTCAAAGCAATCACCTCCTAACTGTGCAGAAGGAATAAATAGGGTTTCAGTGGTGACTACTCCTGTCAGTGGTGGCGGTAAAAGCGATCGCACATAATCAGCCGCCTCAGCTAATTCTGTTTCCATAATTTGCTTTTGAGTTTGCAAAGTTTGGTTGAGAATTTCTAGAGCTTGTTTTTGACTGTGCAAATCTTGATTTAATTGATGCAACCTCAAACCAGCCCGGACTCGCGCCTTTAACTCATTCATCTCAATCGGCTTAGAAATAAATTCATCAGCCCCCGCATCTAGTCCTCTGACTCTATCTTCTTCTTCTCCCCTAGCTGCACCCTTCGCAGTTAACAAAATAAAAAAGGTTGTCGCTAATTCTGGATCAGCTTTAATTTGTCTGCATACCTCCAACCCATCTAAATATGACATCACCCAATCGCAAATAATCAAAGCTGGACGCAGTAACCGCGCTTGGATAATTCCTTCTTTGCCATTTGTCGCCACAGTAATTTCATAACCCTGATTCTGGAGCGTTCTTTTCAGTACCGCCTGCACAATTGGGTCATCATCAATCACTAGAATTTTTACCATAAACTACAGCTAACTAAATAAAATGATTATTAAATATTTGCTTAACTTTAAATTAACGATATTTAAGTTGTTAATGTATAGTGAAAATACTCAAATTAAATAAATTGAGTTCCGCTTATGATATAAGCTAAATATTTAATAAATTCAAAGTGGATAATAAAATTTGTTTAAAAGTAAACACAGACTTGAATGCCTCGTCTGAGATTTTATCTTGGTTTGAGCAAATTAATCAAACATCCAATATTGACCAAGAAATTTGGTGGCAATGCCAAACCCTGTTAATAGAAGGCTTTGCCAACATTGTAGAACATGCTCATAAAAA
Organism: Aulosira sp. FACHB-615; assembly: GCF_014698045.1. Taxonomy (GTDB): domain Bacteria; phylum Cyanobacteriota; class Cyanobacteriia; order Cyanobacteriales; family Nostocaceae; genus Nostoc_B. The sequence continues at coordinate 136,855 of NZ_JACJSE010000002.1, read as the reverse complement.
TCTTCCCCAAGAAACTCCGATTGAGATAGAAGTTTGGCTGTCGAATAAACAAATAGACATCCGCATATTATCCCAAGGAGAAGCTTTCGATTTAGAAAAGCAATTACAACAAGTTCCTGAATTTGAAAATAATCATCGAGAACGAGGGCGAGGCTTAAAAATTATGTCAGCGATCGCCGATAAATTAACTTATGAACCAACAGCAGATAATCGGTACTGTTTATTAATTAGTAAATTTTACTAAGAATTTTGATTTATATAATTCTTCTTCACTAAAAAATTCAGGGATTGCATTAGCCAAGTTGTTTAACACATCTGTAAATAATTAGGATGAAAGCACCATTACCCGATAACGAAGCACAAAGAATAGAGGCACTTTTAGAGTATAAAATCCTCAATACTCCATCAGAAGCCGCATTTGATGACTTGACTAATTTAGCTTCGTATATTTGCGGAACACCAATTGCCTTAATTAGCTTAATTGATCAAAATCGGCAGTGGTTTAAGGCAAAAGTTGGGTTGAACGAAACAGAAACACCCAGAGATATTGCATTTTGTGGGTATTCTATCTTAGGGTCTGATGTTTTTATTGTCCCTGATGCCACAGCTGACGAACGTTTTGCGAAAAACCCCTTGGTTACTTCTAATCCCCACATTCGATTTTATGCTGGTGTGCCATTGATTAACCCTGAAGGTTATGCCTTGGGTACACTTTGCGTTATTGACCGTGTGCCTCGTAATTTATCTCCACAACAAATCGAAGCATTACGCATTCTGGGGCGACAAGTCATCAAACAGATGGAATTGCAAAGAAATTTAGCAAATTTAGCCAGCATAACGAATGAACGTAAACACAAACAAAAAGTACATAGAGATTTTTTTAAAAGAGTTACTGGCGGTTTTGGGTTAGCTTCGATAATTTTAGTTTTAATCGGCTTAATTTCTTATAAAAATACCAAAATATTTATTAATATCAACCATCAAATTCAAAAAACTCAAAAGCAAATTTCTCGTTTAGAAACACTGCTGTCTGATGTTAAAGATGCCGAAGCTCGGCAAATAAATTATATACTTACAGGAGATCAGGCTGATTTCGACACATATCAAATAGCACTAAAAAATATTAATGGACAAATCAGAAATCTGCAAAAACACACAACAGATAAGCCGCGTCAAAAACAGCAATTAATCGTCATAGAAAGCCTAATAAATAATAAAATAAATATCCTCGAAAAAACTATTAATTTGCGTCAAGATAAAGGCTTTAATGTAGCATTGCAGGCTATATTGGCAGATAAAAAAAACAATTTAATGGCTGATATTCGCCAAGCTATTGATGCCATAGAAAATGAACAAAAGCAGTTATTAAAAGAGCAGTCACAAACAGACAGAGTTAGCACGCGCTACACAATTTTAATTCTGGCTTTTGCTATTTGTCTGAGCTTTGTGATTTTAGCTGTGGTTTACTACCTGATTTATTGTGAATTTACAGCCCGAAAGTTAACAGAAGATACACTCAACGAAGAACGCAACTTTATCTCCGCAGTTTTAGATACAGCTAGTGCATTGGTGATTGTACTTGATGCCAAAGGGCAAATTGTTCGCTTTAACCATGCTTGTGAGCAAATTACAGGTTACTCATTTGATGAAGTCAGGGGAAGATATTTCTGGAATTTATTTTTATTACCTGAAGAAATCGAGCCAGTCAAAGTTGCGTTTGCTCAGTTGCAATCAAGTGAGCATCAAGGCTATCAAAATTACGAAAGCTGTTGGGTAACAAAAGATGGTAGCCGACGACTAATTGCTTGGTCAAATGCGATTTTGCAAAACTACGAAGGCGCAGTGGAATATGTCATCAGTACAGGGATTGATATTACTGATAGCAAACGCGCCCAAAAGCAACTAAAGACACAATATGCAATTACCCGTGTCTTAGCAGAATCTACCACGATCGCCGAAACCATTCCCCAGATTTTGCAAGCTATTGGTGAAAACTTGGAATGGGATGTCAGCGAAATTTGGATAGTTGACCAACAAACAAATGTACTCAGATGTTCTGACTCTTGGTATCGGGATTCTTTGGAGATACAAGAGTTTACAACCGTGAGTCAGGAAATTTCATTTGCACCAGGAATCGGATTACCTGGTTGCGCTTGGGCTAATTGTGAACTGGTATGGTTTACTGATGTTGCCAATAACCACAGGTTTTTGCGCCATGAACTAGCGAACCAAATGGGATTACATGGCGCTTTTGGTTTTCCCATTCGCAGTGAACATAAAATCTTTGGGGTAATTACTTGTTTCAGCCAGCAAATTCAACAATATGACCAAGAGTTAGGGAAAATTCTCAATTCGATTGGGGAACAAGTCGGGCAGTTTATTCAACGCAAAAAAGCGGAAGAAGAACTACAACGACAAAACTTGCGATCGCAATTATTGACAGAAATCACCCTCAAAATTCGTCAATCTTTAGAAATAGCAGAGATTCTGGAAATCACCGCCAAAGAAGTCCAAAAAATTCTGCAAACTGACCGGGTATTAATTTCACAAATATCTAGTCATGGCTCAGATAATATGCTAGTTGAGGCTGTAGTTTCTGACTGGCCATCAATCAAACAACAAAATATTGCCGACTCTTACTTACAAACAGAATATCAACAACAATACTATTTACAACAATACCGCCAAAAGCAAATCGCCATCAATAGCGAGTTAGATTTACTAAGTATTCAACAAAGTCATCTAGAATTATTGCAAAAGCTTGGGGTCAAAGCCAATTTAGTCATTCCAATTCTGGTTAAAGAGGAACTCTGCGGTTTATTAATTGTTCATCAATGTGCTTCGCCTCACCAATGGTCAAGTTTTGAAACTCATCTTTTGCGGCAAATTGCTGATCAAGTCGGGATTGCTATTGCCCAAGCTCAATTGCTCAAAGTAGAAACCCAACAACGAGAAGAATTAGAAGTAGCTCGTCGTCAAGCAGAATTAGCTTCTCAAGCCAAAAGTGCATTTTTAGCGAATATGAGTCATGAAATTCGCACACCGATGAATGCTGTTTTGGGTATGACTAGTTTAATGTTAGAAACTCCCCTCAATCAAGAACAGCGAGATTTTATCGAAACCATTCGGATTAGTGGTGATGCACTGTTAAGTCTGATTAACGAGATTTTGGATTTATCAAAACTTGAGGCTGGAGAAATGACTTTAGAAACCCTCAATTTTGATTTAGCCAATTGTGTAGAAGAAGTCTTAGATTTATTAGCCCCCCAAGCGCATCAAAAAAACTTAGAAATTGCTGCGTTAATTTATCGCAATGTGCCGACACAACTCCAAGGTGATGCTAGTCGTCTGCGACAAATTTTGATGAACTTGATTAGTAATGCCATCAAATTTACTAGTGTGGGAGAAGTACTAATTAAAGCTGAATTGCGTTGGGAAAATACCACAACAGCTAATATTCGTTTTGCCGTTATCGATACTGGTTTGGGGATTACCACAGAAAACCAAAATCAATTATTTACTCCATTTACCCAAGTGCATACTGCTAATAAATACAAGTATGGTGGTACTGGTTTAGGATTGGCAATTTGCAAGCAACTTGTAACTTTAATGGGAGGAGAAATTGGTGTAGACAGCCAGTTAGGTAAAGGTTCGGAATTTTGGTTTGAGATTCCTTTTACCAAACAACTGCAACCAGTCACCATGATGGACGATCGCGGAATTTTGCGCGATCGCCGGATGCTTTTAGTAGATGACAACACAACTAATCACAAAATTATCGATTATCAAGCCACTCGTTGGGGAATGCAGGTGGATAAAGCTGATAGTGCGGAGGCTGTTATCCGGGCGATAGAAGCGGCTGACAAGCAAAGAAAACCCTATGATGTGGTTTTAATTGATATGCTGTCCCCAATCAATGGGATGGCTGTAGCAGGAATGATTAAGGCTCAATCTGCAATGGCGGAGATCCCTCTGATTATGCTGACATCTACCAATCAACGGGATGAAATGCAGCGATCGCTAGAAATGGGATTTGCAGCCTATTTAGTCAAACCTGTGAAGCCATCTCGGCTCCTTGATACTCTCATTACTATTTTAGGTTTCCACTCCCCACCACAGCATCTACCAAATAATCAGGAGTTAGAAATGAACAATTTACAAAATAGTCACCCTCGTCTGGCTACTGGCTCCTCTAAATTAAGAATTCTCGTGGCTGAGGATAATTTAGTCAATCAAAAAGTTGCGCTCAAACAACTAAAAAGCTTGGGTTACAATGCCGATGTTGCTGCCAACGGTCAAGAAGTTTTACAACTATTAGAAAAAATTCCTTACGATGTAATTTTTATGGATTGCCAAATGCCCGTTTTAGATGGGTTGGAAACGACCAAAGAAATTCATCGTTGGTATGAAGGTGATTTTGCTCACCGTCGTCGTCCAGTGATTATTGCGATGACGGCCAATGCTATGAAAGAAGATAAACAATTATGTCTTGATGCAGGTATGGATGATTATTTAAGCAAGCCTGTCATTAGAGAAAATTTAGCCGCAGTCTTAGAACATTGGAGTCAGTTTTTAATTGCTACTGAACATCCAGTTGCTATTAATCATGAGGATGGTAATACATTCTTTATTGATTGGGAACATTTACATCAGTTATCCGAAAATGATGCCGAATTTGAATTGCAATTATTAGAAATTTTTGTTGAAGATATGCAGTCTCGTTTAGAGTCAATCAAAGCTGCGATCGCTAACAGTGACTTTCAGCAAATGGCACAACAAACCCATCAAATTAAAGGTACTACTAACAACATTGGTGCTAAATCTATGTATTTAGCGGCGGAAAAGTTAGAACAACTCGCTCTTTATCAAGAACGTCGCGGCAGTACAGAACTAATTGCAGAACTAGAAGATTTTGTCAATCGAGTGAAAGCATTTTTAACACAATCCTGTAATTAAAAAAGTAGAGGGTAGTTAACCCTTGTATTAACAACTACCAGTGATGCCATTTTTTGTGCGATCGCACAACTTTGCCATCTACTGAAAATACTCTGAACACAAGTATAAACTTTTATATCATTACCCTTGTCGTTTTAAAAATTCTTGCTTGATAATAGCCCCGTACAAACCACCCAATTGGATAGAGTTTGTATAGAAGCGATAGCTGTAATGTCTGTCCTTGTTTAGATTTTCTTTATCTTGGAGATGAAAACAATGAAATCAGTTCTGAAACTATGTATTGCCGTCCTGTTCACATTTGTTGTGTCTTTTATGACCACAAATTCTGCCTTGGCTTTGGGTCAGTTTAGCTTGACTTGTCGTAACACTAGTATTCAAGGTTCTGTTCTAACATCTACTTGCGAAAGAGCGAGTGGTGGCGTTTACAAAACTAGTTCTATTAATTTGAACCCAGAAGTTGAAAATGTTAATGGTAGTCTGAAGTGGCAACCCGGTAACTTTATTGAGACTTGCAGAGGAACCCAACTAGTTGGTTCACGTCTAAGTGCTCAATGTAAAACCCGCGCTCAACAGTGGGTTTCCACCACAATAAACCTTGACGACCACATTGCCAATATTGATGGCACTCTAAAGTATGAGTAACATCTAGAAACATCAATCTCATGGAATGAGGACGGGAAACGGGGAACAGATTGGTTTGGTTCTCATTTAGAACTATATTGTTAGCTCTCTTCTATTCCTTGTTTCCTGTCCCAAAATCACCATCTTTGTATTACTAGAGAAGTCAGGACTGCCGTATAGTAGTCCTGACTTCCCTTGTCTACTTACATCTTGCAGCAGTTGGGGACTTGCAATTAAGGTAATACCAAATTAAAAAATGATTGCGACAGATTGATGGCTCAAAAGCTTACCGATCAACCCTTACCCAATCCAAAATCTAAAATCCAAAATGGTATAAGGTGGGCAATGCTAAAAATTTACTGTGAGCATTGCCCACCCTACAGTTATTGAGAATGCTGCAAGATATGAATCTATCTTGTCTATCTTCCTTGTCTCCCTTGTCTACCTTGTCCCCCCTGTCTCTATATGTTCACATATCAATTCAATGCCAAATTAATAGCCTCTTCCTGACCAACTAAAGATAAGTAAGGGGTTTGCAAATACCGACTAGCAGCAGCTTGAGCATCTGCAACAGTCACGTCCGCAATTAGCTGTTGAAATTGGCTATCAAAATTAATTCCTAAACCTAAAATTTCATACCAGCCGTAAATCTGGGCAATTTGTCCGTTAGTTTGTTTACCTAAAGCATACTGTCCAAGAATTTTGTTTTTCGCAGCTTGAAAGGCGTTGGTAGAAACTTCCGTCGCCGACAGTAAATCTACCTCTGTCCGCAGTCCGTCAATGGCAATGGTAGTATTTTCTGGGGCTGTACCCATATAAACAACAAACGCACCAGGATACAAGCGTGTGGGATAAAAAGCCGAGACTTCGTAAGCCAGACCGCGTTTTTCGCGTAATTCCACAAATAAACGACTAGATAAGCCATTGCCCAAGTAGGTAGACAGCAATTTCAGTGGGGCGTAATCTGGAGAATTGACGGCTGTCCCTAAATAACCCAACATCACAATAGATTGTTGGGTTTGTAGCGGCTTGATTAGACTTTGGGGATTCACGGGAATTTCGGGCAGATGCAATACTGGTAATGGTTGTGGGGGTATTTGCCAATCACCAAACACTTGCTCTACTAAGGCGACAGCTTCTGTTAAGGTAATTCTGCCGGCGATACTCACAACTAAATTATCGGGACGAAAATAAGTTTGGTGATACTGCACCAAGTCTTGGCGAGTAATGCGGCTCATGGTAGTTTCATCACCCAGCAATGACATCGCATAGGGATGATTTTGGTAGATGGCTTGCCGCATTTGCTCAAAAGCCAAAGTAAAAGGCTGTTCTTTTTGGGAGCGAATATCTTGTAAGGCTAACCGCCGTTCTAATTCTACTTGTTCATCGGGGAAGGTGGGCGATCGCAAAATTTTTCCCGTCAATGCCAATATCTCTGGAAAATCTGAGGTGACAGTCTTTAAAGACAACAAAAAATAATCTGTAGAGGTATCTGCACTCAAACTAGCCCCTACAGATTCTACTTGTTCGGCAATTTCTAAGCTCGAAAGCCCTTCACAGCCTTTAGTCATCACCGCCGAAAGCAAATGTGCTAACCCGGCTTGTTCTCGTTGTTCGTAACAACTACCAGCCCGGAGAAAAATTCGCCCAGCAATAATATCCGCCGCCGGATTTTCTGCCACTAACACAACAATGCCATTGTTGAGTACGGTGCGATGAATCAAGGAGTGAGACAGGGAAGGTTTTACAGTTGGAGTCATTTTTTAATAGTCAATGGTCATTAGTCAATCGTCATTAGTTCTTTTCACCCCTGCTCCCTTGCTTCCCGTCTGACTTTTGACTTGAAAGTGCTGAGTGCTGAGTAAAAATGCTAGTCCCACTTTCATGCTTGGCTATGAAACTTGTTTCATCGGGACTGCCTTCTTAGTAACCTGGTTTCAGGATAGTCACTGCATAATTCTGCGGTGAAAGATACTGTTTAGCTAATTGTTGCAGTTCTTGGGTAGTAAATGACTGAATTTGCTCTGGATAAGTTGTGGCTACTTCCGCTTGAGCAATAGTGTTGTAGTAACCATACAGCCCGGTTAATTGGTTGGGCGTTTCCGTCGAAAAAGCATACTCATTACATAACAACCTACGCATTCTTGCTAATTCTTGTTCCCTAATTCCGTCAGTTTGCAAATCATGTAAATGACTGCGAATTAAGTACTCTACTTTCTCGATGTTTTCTGGTTCTAGCCAAGCAGTGATAGTAAATAAACTCGATTCTTTTTGTAGAGAAAAATTACTACAAATTCCATACACTAATTGCTGTTCTTCCCGCAAGTCACGCACCAAGCGCGAAGTCCGCCCCTCTGTTAAGAATACAGATAACACATCTAAGCCATAAGCAGTGCGGAGTTGGTCAACTCCCGGTGCAGTCCAAGCCATGAGTAACCGCCCTTGCTCTAGCCTGGGTAAACACAGTTCTTGACGCTGTATACCTTGAATTAACGGTTTTTGGGCTGTAATAGATGGTGGACAATCAACAGGTGGAGCAAAATTAGCAAATGATTGATTCACTAATTCCCAGGCTTTGGCTTTTTCAATTCCGCCCACAATTACCACAGTCATATTTTCTGGCTGATAGTGAGCGCGATGAAAACAGCGCATGTCATCGGCTGAGTGCTGCATCAGTTCCTGCTCTGTACCCAGCACCGAACGTCCATAAGGATGCTGCGGATACACATTTTTGATCAAAGACTGAAATCCCAGCCATTCAGGATCATCATAACAAGAGCGAATTTCTTCTAGTACTACATCTCGTTCGCGCAGAAATTCATCGTCAGGAATAGCTGCATTGACTAGTATTTCTGCCAGATAAGGCAAGGTATCTTCTAAATAAGGTGCAGCAGTGGTCACGCAGTAATGAGCGTAGTCGTGGCTGGTGGCTGCATTACTCACGCCACCACGGTTTTCAATTTTATAATCAAAAGCTCCAGGGGCAATTGTGGCTGTCCCTTTAAAAATCATGTGTTCTAAAAAATGAGCCATCCCAAACCACTGTTCTGGCTCTCTGGCTGCTCCAGCACGCACCCATACATCCGCCACAACCACGGGAGTAGTCGGAATCTCTTGATGAATCAATGTTAGACCATTATCAAGTTTTAAAATCGAGGCTGGGAAAACAGGATGAATTAATTGTTGTGACAATTTTTTGTAGATTAACCACAATTTAACGTAATCTGGTCATCTTAACTCTTAACTAAATCTAAATTAGAATCATTTGATACAGATTGATTAATATTTATAATGTAAAATTTTTAGCCAAAATTAGACAAAATACTTCATTTCTGTATATATTTCTGCCTTTAGCTTTGATCCATAACCGCTAACCCAGTTTATTTCACTGAAGATTGAGTTCTTGAAATGGTGCTGAGGTTTCTTGTAGTTGTAAATTTTCGGTGTTAAGCGGCTGGCCATTGACTTCTATTTTGTAGTTACCTTGCTGTAAACCTTGCAAATAATAGACTCCTGCGCCATTGGTAACGGAGAATCGCTTTTGTCCCGAATTTAGTTCTATGGCTTCGACTTTGGCACCGGGAATTGGTTTACCGCGAGAATCAGTAACCACGCCTGAGCGAGTAAAAGAACGAATCATGGGTAGCATAACAGGTGTGTAACTGCCAGCAACTACATCCACGGCTAAAGCTTCAATGGCTGTTTGCCAGTTGGCTGGAAAGCCAGCCGGATCGAGGTCAAGGCGATATTTGCCGGGAGATAAATAAATCAAAGCGCCATCATTTTGAATTGTGGGTGCAAAAGACTGTAAAGGTTGATTGTTAATGGTAAATAGTAAGTTTGGCTGATCCAAATATATAGGTTCATTGGGATCGCGTTTACCGTTACCGTTGCGGTCGAAAAATGGCTGAATCCAAATTCCGCCTTGAGTACGTAAGTTGTTCGCTTGGCGAGAGGGGTGAGGCTTGATACCTCTTTGCAAGTCAAGACTAGATACCAACTCTAAGCCAAAACTTGGTTCATTGGATGTAGTGGAAATGCCTTGATAACGTCCCCGGAGTAATAAGCCAGGGAGAATATTGGTGCCTAAAGTTGCAATGACCCCAGAACCGAGGGAACCAATACCATAAGCTAGTTGTGCTTCCCAAAAATAGTTACCATTCAAAGAGCGTTGTGGGGAACGATAGCGCCATCCCAAGGTAGCGAGGCGATCGCTTTGAGTAAAAATATTACTAGTTTCATAACCCAAAAATAAGGCGTTGCCTTGGTGAGTAAATTTCTTGGGAGAAAGATAGTAAGCTAATTCCGATGCTGAAGCAATTTCGTTACCATTGCTGTTTAACTCTAGTTGTCCCCAACGATGCAATAAATTCCAGCGTACATGACTTTGGGTATTGAAAGTCATCCGCGCAAAGGTAAAAGAATTTTTGCGGTTATGAGCAATTTGCACACCGCCAAATCCGCCTTCTTTGCTATCGACACCACCAAGTAAAGTCAACCAAGGAGACATTCGCCAATCAAAATCAAATCGGCTTTTATAGCGATCGCTCGTAAATCGCGTATTAATCTGAGGTGAGATATCAAATGTGACATTAGTATTAATATCCCAGCGATCGCCACTCAAAGCCGATAAAGCCACTTTTAACGGCAGATTTTGGGGTTGATAAAATATTTCTGCCAAGCCACGAAATGATTGATCGTAAACACCACCCAAACCTACTGTTAAATCAGGAGATAAACCCCAGCGTTGGGCTACACCACCACGAAAATCAGCAAACTCCCCAATTACAGAATTAGCATCCGCAAATTGTCTGCGGAAACCACCAGAAACTACCAACGCACTTGCGCCGGCGGGGAGTTGTCCGGGTAAGGTAGAAAATGTCACATTTCTAATTTCTGGTGTTTCTGTTAATCTTCCTTGGGGATAAAGCAACAATTGATAAGTTGCCCCTAAAAATCGCGTATCAACTTTGACATCATTAAAGCGATAAATTTCCGAAGAATCTACCAAAACTTCGGCAATAATGCGATCGCCTAAACCTTGAGTTAGTCTCACTAAAGTTCCTGGTGCGGCTTTTCCCGTAATTACCCGCCCAATTTGATCAGACTGCATTCTTTGATTGGGCGATAAACCACCACCAACAGTTTTGGGCGGTTGAAATCCCCAGCGTTGAATTGTGGTCAACCCCCAATAATCACCAGTACCTTGGCTCAACCAAAAAGGAGCCTGTGAACCAATCACATAATCAGCTTGATTTGTTTGTCGGAGAAATTGTGCTTCTGCAACTTGCCAAGCTGTGGGATTTTGAAACTGAGGTTGATTAACACGCACAAACCAACTACCACCCAAAGCTGTACCCACTGCGGCGAAGTCTCCTTGATAATTAGACGTACCACTAGCTGAACCACTAACGTTCAATTTTTGCTCAACGGCGGTCAAAGTCAAGCCAGGAGCCGGAACTTCTGGTAATCCAGCTAATTCTACAATTGGTTCTGGTGGTGCAATTACCTGGGTGGCTTTGAGCAACCAAGGGCGTTCTAAGCGCACAGCATAATCACTAATATCAAATTTGGCTGTGACTCCTAACAAAGTTTGCAACTGAGCGACAGAAAACACCAATCCCAATTGCGGATCATTTGTGAGTTTTTGCGGATTAATTCGAGTCACCAAACCAGGAGCGCGAATTTCTAATTGACCATCAGCTAAAGTTGTGACATTGAGTTGCAAAGCCCTAACTACAGCCTCATAAGGTATCAACCATTGCTCAAAATTAATTGCTTGCATACCATCTTCTCGACCACGCATTAACACACTTTTAATGCTGGGACGTTGGTCTACATCTAACCCCACGGGAAAAACCCGTAACTCTTCTCCCGAATCTCTCACGTATGGGTGGAGGGTGTGGGGAGAGGGGGAAGAGGGGGAAGAGGGGGAAGTGTGGGGAGAGAGGGAAGTGTGGGAGGAAAGATTTCTTCCCACCCCTCCCCATCCTCCCACCCTTCCCACACCCCTGGATTTCTCACAAGAGAGAAATCCAGGTTCTGAGATTGGCACTTTAATCGATGGTGGTTCGCTTCTCGCTTTTGTTTTCTCTTCTGGGGAAGTCTGCAATGAAGAGTCTGATAATTTAACTGTATGAGATAAAGCAGCTTCAGGAGCAAAGCTTTCTGGCGGTGCAATGACTGGCGCAAACTGTATTTCTGAGTCATCTGATAATTTAACTGTATGAGATAAAGAAGCTTCGGGAGCAAAGCTTTCGGGCGGTGCGACGACTGGCGCAAACTGCTGTATTTCTGATTCAGAAGTCTGCGAAGCGGAGGATTTGATAGTTGCTGTGGGAGTTAAAGTTTTGTCGATGGGAGAGTATTGGGGCGGTAAATTTTCGGGTGCGCTAGGTTTAATAACTACTGGAGTGGAACTTGCTGAAGACAATGATGCAGCAGTTTGCGGTTGAGCGATCGCATTTACAGATGGTAAATAATTAGTATCTGGGGAAAGTTCAGTATTAGATATTAAGTAAGACACAGTATTTTAAAAGAGTTACAAATTAAATTAATTTTTTATAGGATTGATTATCTAAGCTTGAGCAAGTCTGAATGCTTACCAAAATTAGTAGAACTCTTGCACGAATGTTATGAAACACGAATTTTAAGTCTCACGCAAAGGCGCAAAGGCGCAAAGAGTTACAGATCATTCGCTTGTTTAGTAGGCATAATCTGATTTATGCAAGAGGTCTAGTAATAATTATCAGAATTTTGTAGCGTCAAATCTGCATAATTATTACAACTATCAAAACTATAGCGGTAGTCAGAAATGTTAGGAAAATTTCAAAGCTTGAATGCCAGGAATAGTAAGACTTTGCCTCCTGCCTTCTGCTATATTTATATCTTTGTACCTTCGTGAATTAATAACTCCAAATACACAAAGGTACAAAGTAGAAAGAATGCTGAATCTATCAGGAAATAGTCTGACCTGATTAACGAAGAGCAGATGCCGCAGTTTGAGGTATAGTCAAATTGACATTGAAAGGAACCGTTTTTTCTGCCAAGCCTTCACTCCACAATAGCTCACCACTGAGTTCATATTGACCAGGCGTAATTTCTGGCTGATTTTGAGCTACAAGGTTGAGGAAAAAATTGCGATCGCTTTGAGCCACAATAGCTGTTGGTGGTAATTGTCCACTTCTGATCACTTTTCCTGCTCTTTTTAAATTCCAGGTAGCTGTGGGTAAAACCGAAGCCGTACCTGTATTTTTAACCAACAGTTGAATTTTCTTTGCAGAAGCATTTAATTGGGCGCTATCTACTATTAAATTAGGTGATACATTCCCTTTACGAACATAGAAAGTAGAACCAACTTTACCAATGATACTAATGGCATTGCCATTAACATCTTCTGCACGAATTTCTTTGAGATTTTCAGTAAAAATCACCACTCGATATTCACCATCTGGTAAGTTAGGTGGCAGTTGACTTAATAACCGAATGCGTCGAGTAGCACCAGCCGGAATTGTCAGTTCCCCTGGTGAAAATTGTAAGTAAGGGGAAAGGTCTGTTGGGCTAGATTTCAAAGATTGAAATCCTGTATCTCGATGATATGTAAAAGGCTGAACATATACACGAGCGCGGAAGGGTTCATTAGTCATATTTTTGACATTAATTACACCTTCTGCTTGTCCTTGGTGCGCCTTAGCCGTAATTACCATCGGAGAAATTTGGACTTGTGCTTGTGCCGTCTTAGGGTTAAAAAATCCTGCTGATAATGCCAAACCACTCAGAGAAGTAGCGGCAATAATCATACTATGTTGCTGCTGGAAATTCTTGAGTAAGACTCCCAATTTTGTTATAGTCAAATTACTAATCATGATGTTTTTCTCTAAATCTCTTGAGTAATATAAGGTAGATATAACTTGAGTTGAGTAAACAAGATTTATGGGATTACCTTTAAACCAGAACTCAAGTTATAATAAACAAGCTAATATCTTTAAGGTGTGACTGTTAAATTAACAGTAAAGCCGTATGTTCCTGCTGTTAAAGCACTACTATTCACCACAAGCATGTGTACATCTAAAGGAATAGTTGTACCAGGAACCACCGTTTGAGGCGCACCAGCCACTCCAGCAGTAAAAGTGGCAGCAATTGTTCCTCCAGCAGCAGTTGCAGTGTATACAGGAGAAGCGAGAGTCGGCCCGGCTGTTTGGGTAACACCTGTAATATTGAGACTACCGGTACTGCCTGTACATGATACCTGTGCTGTTCCTTTGGTTCCTCCATCTGCTAACGCACTACTCAAAGTAGTAGCTGTGGGGTTGCCTAAAGTACCATTACCAGGTGTACCCGGAAAAGAACAAGCCGCAACAACTGAACCACCAAACGGCACATTTTCCGTATCAGCTGCAAATGTTTTAGATGTAACAGCAAAACTTCCTAAAATCAAAGCTGAAGCGATAAAAAGACGACGAATCATTGCTGGTTCCTCAATTAATTGTGTTAACTGAAGTTGGCGATGAATATTCAACAGCAATATCTAATTGTGGTTAACTTAGTCCTGCATAGATGTTTGTTGGTCTAACGCAAAGATGCCAAGAGTCATAAGGAAAGAACAACTACTGCAAGCAATCTCAAGTTTAAGGTTATGAAAAGGTAGATTCCCTGATAAGAAGTTTCTGTTGATACCCTTCTTTGCCTTAACTTCATAAATCTTATTGTGCTGTGTATCTCAGCATTTATCCACCGTACTTATGCTTAATTTTACGAATTTAGCTTTGAGTAAAAACTCGGATTTAAAATTATACTAGCAATAAAAATAATAATATAGAAAACTAAGCACTTTCCCCTTTAAAAACAGGGAAAAGTGCCTTAAGCTAGATCAGGAATCTGTGGTAAATACTTTTTAAACTTGTATAAGTATTTACATTATGTATGCTTGGCTAAGTTTAGCAATCTCAATAATTGCCAGACTAGACTGCAACAGGTGTCGCAAATCTAGCATAACGCTCTATGTAAAATTCCTTGGAATTAGCGATCGCTTTGACAGAATCTCTTTCTTTGAGAGCATGTTTCCACTGTTTCAGACGGGTGAATTCGGCTGGTAGGGGAAAATCACGATATTTCTTGAGTGCAGCCCAACGCTCGAACCAAGGGAAGAAAGTAAAATCTACCAAACTAATAGATTCACCAAACCAATAGGGGCCGTCTTTCGATAACTTCCTAAATGCTTCGTTTTCGATGAACTCTAGATGTTTGTAGAGTTCTTTTTTCGCTTCTTCTTGTTTTTGGATGTCTGGACTCCGCAAGAGGCTAGAAAAAGCGGGAACGAATCTAGTGTTAGCAAAATCAATCCAGATGCGAGCTTGGGCTTTACCTATGGCATTGTTGGGTAACAATGACGGATTAGGAAATACTTCATCCAGATATTCATTAATAACAGCAGATTCCCAAACGCGGCGATCGCCATGCACCAAAGCTGGTACTTTGCCATAAGGGGAAATATCTGTAAATCCTTCTGGCTTATTCTGCAAGTCAATTTCAATCAAGTCAAAGTCGATTCCCTTTTCTTGCAATACCAAGCGAGAACGGTGAGCAAAAGGACAAACGACGGCGCTATATATTTTAACTTCAGCCATGTTTACGTTCCTTTGTGAATCGGAATTTGTAGTCGGTTTTGGGACAGTTTCATCCCAAATCTGTTAGTCAGGCAGAGACAGAAAAACTTTCTTACCTCCTGCCTTCTGACTTCTGCCTTCTTTACAGCCAAGGCACTTCTTCAGGTGCGTAACGGAAGGCGCGAAAGACTGAATTCTGTTCCCCACGAGCTACCAACGACTTCTCCCCAGGGACATTACGAGCAGCAAAATGGGGGTTGACGTATTCCCAAACTAGTTCTCCTTCTCCAGTCACCTCAAAGATGCGTCCATAAGCACCTTCGGTAATCAAAGTATTACCATTCGCAAGGCGTTGCGCTCCTGATATATAGGAACTGAAGAAGTTGTGTGGTGGACTATCGGTATACTCCCAAACAATTTCTTGAGTTTGGCGGTTAACTTCAATCACACGAGAAAAATTCAACGCTGTGTGACGACGATGTGCGCCATTATCAAAAATCAAGATATTGCCGTTAGGTAATTCGTTAGGAAAATGCTGCTGTGCCAGTACATTATCCCCCAACGTCCAGATAATATTTCCGGTTTGGCGATCGATAATAGCAACGGTAGAAATATTCCGGAAACTCACAATAATATTCCCGTCAGCCAGTTCCCCCACAGTATTACCGTGAGTCCATTCATGTCGTTGGTCTTGGGGAGTAATGACAAATTTCTCTGGGTCGAGGTGTTCGTAGGCGTGCCAAGTCCAGACAATTTCGCCTGTGGGTGTGACTTCGTAAAGTACATCAGCATAGATATCACCATCGGCTTCTGTGCCAGCGATACCGCCTTTGATGCGAGGAACCAGAGATTGAGGTATCTTTTCAATGGCTAATAAAATTACATTGCCATTGCGGAGTTTTCGCCCATCATGATGATGATCTGGATGCTGATATTCCCAGATAATATCGCCTTTGGGGTTTACTTCTAAAACTACGCCACCTTTAAACGCCGACCACAAAGGAAAACGCGGTGGAATCTCTGGAGTCTTACCGTTATAGAACAAATTGCCATTCGGCAAAAGATAACCATATAACCCTGGCGGATAAGGCAAATTCCATTGATGTACCACTTCCCCTTGCAAGTCCAAAAGATATACTTCTCCATTACCCGTCAACGGTGTAAAGAGTGTATAACCTTTGAAAACTTTCTCAGGATTGTAAGCTTTTAAGCCAGTACCCCGACGACGGATAGTATTTTGTTCAACAAACGTTGTAGCGAGAGTCATGTTCTACCTGGGAAATCGCTAAATTTTGGAGTTCAAGTAGCAGAATGCAAAACTTTTAAGGTGCTGGGTTGGGATGTTGAAGGTTAATTTCATCCAACTCTGCCAAAATCTCTTTACTGAGAACTACATTCGCACTGTCTATGTTTTCTTTGAGTTGTTCTAGGGTTGTTGCACCAATAATTGTGCTAGTAACAAACCAACGACTCCGCACAAATGCTAAAGCTAATTGTGCAGGGCTAAGTTGATGACGTTTGGCTAGTTCTACATAAGCTGCAACTGCCGAGGTGACTTTTGGTTTGAGATAGCGTTGACCAAAGTTTTCAAATAGGGTAATTCTGGTATTTTCTGGTTTGCCATTGAGATATTTACCAGTTAAAAAACCAAAAGCTAAAGGACTATAAGCTAATAAACCAACATTTTCGTAATAAACTGTTTCAGCCAAAGCTCCATCAAATACTCTGTTGAGTAAGTTGTAAGCATTTTGAATCGAAATCACTTTTGGCAATCCTAACTGTTTAGCAGCATTACTAAACTGCACAACGCCCCAAGGAGTTTCATTACTCAACCCAAGATAACGAATTTTTCCGGCTTGAATAATATCAGCAAAAGCTTCTAGCTGTTCCACTATCGGCACAGATGGTTTTACTTGGGTGGGGTCAAAAATTGTCTGACCGAAACGTGGCACATATCGGTCGGGCCAGTGAATTTGATAAAGGTCAATATAGTCTGTTTGTAATCTTTTCAGGCTATCATCTACAGCTTGTTTAATATTATCGCGCTCAATGGCATCTGCCCCGCCACGTAACCATTTAAAACCACGTCCAGGGCCAGCAATTTTAGTTGCAACGATAACTTTATCTCGCTGCTGGTCTTTCAACCATTCGCCAATGTATGTTTCTGTCAAACCATAAGTAGCCTCTTGCGGTGGTACTGGGTACATTTCCGCCGCATCAATGAAATTAACACCATTAGCAATAGCATATTCTAGCTGTTGATGGGCTTCTGCAATGCTATTTTGCCGCCCATAAGTCATCGTACCAAGGCAAATCTCTGAAACTTTGAGGTCACTTTCACCTAGTTGGTTATAACGCATATTTTTGTGTGATTGAGTAATCAAATAATTGGCTTTAGTCAAAATATCGACTTTATAATTTAATGATTATCCGATGAATCCTGTCAACTATATTTGTATTCTTATCTAATGACCAAACTCTGAATAAATATGATATTTTCACAATTTTTTAACCATATAATTTACAGAATATATCTCATAAATATCAGGCTAAAAATATTTTTTCTAACAAAAATAGTGGCTTTGATCAAGCCTATTTTTGCTATTCATTTTATGAGCATCTGCATTCCACAAAGTTTATAGAGACCTTGTAAACAAAGTTCCTACAACAACTAATAAATTACATTTTTATCCAGTAACAGTATGAGACCTTTTAAATAAAGTACTATAAATCTGTCCAGTTACCGTAGATTGTACCAGAAAGTTATCAAGATTTCTCAGTTACAAAAGTTTATATCCCAAGTCTTACGCACAAAGGCTGTCTATAGAGACTGGGTTGAGAGGTGCAAGGGTATGATGTGTAAGGGTTTTAGCTAAATAACACAACCTTTAATGGGAATGATAAGCTGTTAATGATGGCTCAAGACAGCAAAAATGGACAAAGCAGTTACCCTAGAAAATGCGCTTGCATTAATAAAGCAACTTTCGTTAGTAGATAAAATACGCTTGATTGAACAAATTGCACCTCAAATTGAGCAAGAGTTGGTCAAAATTCAGCCACCAAAGCGCACTTCCTTAAGAGGAATTTGGAAGGGTAGTAACATAACTGAGTCAGATATTGCTGAGGTAAGACAACAAACGTGGTCAAATTTTCCCCGTGAGGATATTTGATGAATGATTTAGTCACTGATACTCATGCTTTGATATGGTATTTAGAAGATAGTCAAAACCTCAGCAATGCTGCTAATGAGGCTTTTGAAAGATGCGATCGCGGTGAAATTTCTATTTACATTCCGACAATTTGCCTTGTAGAAATTGTTTATCTACAAGAAAAAGGGCGTATATCAGCACAAATGAAGACTCAGCTAGATGCTGCATTAATAGCTGAAAATAGTGGGTTAATTTTAGCGCATCTTACAGGTGAGGTAGTCACAGCATTGGCAACAATATCACGAGATAGTATTCCTGATATGCCTGATAGAATAATTGCCGCTACAGCCAAGCATTTGGGTTTACCCTTAATTAGCCGAGACTCCAAAATAACTGCATCTGGAATAAATGTTATTTGGTAATTTGAAGGTTTTGATAGTTGCGGTTTAAAGTTAGTTAAATTGCGAAATATAACATTTAGAATAAAAATTCATAACTTGCTTTTTTAAGTAGCTACTAAATATAGTATAAATATCCACTGTTTTAATAAGGAGATTCGTATGGTAAAAGATAGCCAGAAAGTTAGTTTAGACGCACTTATCCCTAGAGAAGCATTTGAAGTACAAGGACAACAAGGTCAAAATATAGGACGAAATATTCCGATGATATCAATTCGGGATTTAGAGAAGAGTTCTTTTTTCTATCCATTTCTACGTAAACCTGATTTTCAAAGAGAAACTAATGAATGGGAAGCTCAGAAAATATGTGAATTTATAGAAAGTTTTTTAGATGGCGATTTAATACCGTCTGTTATTCTATGGCGAAGTTCAAGTAGTTATTATTTTGTAATTGATGGCTCTCACCGTCTTAGTTCTTTAATAGCCTGGATAAATGATGACTATGGTGATGGTAAAATTTCTAAAGAATTTTATGATGGAGACATTACAGAAGAGCAAAAATCTGCGGCTTTGGAAGTAAGAAAGTTAATTAAAGTAAGTATAGGTTCTTACAAAGATTATCAATCGTTAACACAAAATCAAAGTCAAATAGATCAAAAGTTCCTTGATAGAGCAAGAAACTTAGGAGCTTTAGGTATCCAGCTTCAGTGGGTTGAAGGTGATTCAGAAAAAGCAGAAGCATCTTTCTTCAAAATTAACCAGAAAGCAGCACCAATTGGTGAAACTGAAATGCGTTTATTAAAAGCACGAAAAACACCTAATGGTGTCGCCGCTCGTGCAATTATGAGAAGTGGTAATGGTCATAAGTATTGGTCGGACTTCTCACAAGATAAACAAAACGAAATTGAAGAACTAGCTCAAGAAATACATCAACTAATTTTTGAACCTAAATTAAAAAATCCTATTAAAACCTTAGATGTACCAATAGTAGGCAATCTATCAACTTCTGAAAAACTTGAAGTCATATTAGAGTTTATAAATATGGTTAATTATATAGAAGTCGATGATCAATTAGGAGAAGATCCAACAGGAGACAAAACTGTAGAGCTACTAAAAAATTGCAAGAAGGTAGTGCAAAGGATAAATAGTAATCATCCTTCATCTCTGGGGTTACACCCCATCATATATTTTTACACTAGTGCGGGAAAGCCGAAAATTGGATCATTCTATGGCATTGTCACTTTAATGTTGTATTTGGAAAAAACGAAATATTTTTCTCAATTTATAAAAGTCAGAAAAGACTTTGAGTGGGTAATTTGGCAAGATGATATGGTGCCACAAATTGTTAGCAAACATGGAAATGCAGTTAAGGCAAGAGAGAAAGTTAAAGATTTTTATATCAGAATTATTGAAAAACTACTTCAAGAAATAGATAAGAAAAATATCATAAAAGAAATCATAGCTGAAAAAAGTTTTGGTTCTTTAAAAACTAAGGCAAGAAATAATACAAGTGAGATACAAACTAAGGAATTTTCGCGGGAAACAAAAGCAGCAGCTTTTATTAGAGACGCTTTACCTGGGACTCCACGATGTAAAATTTGTGGTGGTTATATCCCCAGTCGTATTAACTCCATAGACCATATTAAAAGAAAAGCAGATGGTGGTTTGGGTACATTAAATAATGCACAACTGACTCACTTATACTGTAATACAACTGTTAAGCATTAAATATTTTATTGAAAATAATGCACTTACTATCTCTTTACAGCCGGATACTGTTTTAAAACCTGCTGTAAATATTGCCCAGTATAAGACTTGGAATTTCTGGCCACATCTTCCGGTGTTCCAAAAGCGATGACTTCACCGCCTTTATCGCCGCCGTCAGGCCCCAAATCTATCACCCAGTCAGCGCAACGAATGACATCTAAATTGTGTTCAATTACTAAAATTGAATTACCTTTATCTACTAATCTTTGCAACACATCCAATAATTTATGGACATCATAAAAAGATAATCCCGTTGTGGGTTCATCGATTAAATACAGTGTTTTACCAGTGGCGCGACGAGATAATTCTGTAGCTAATTTGACGCGCTGTGCTTCACCACCAGATAAGGTGGTTGCGGGTTGTCCTAGTTGAACATAACCCAAACCAACATCAACTAAAGTTTGTAGTCTTGTAACTGCTTTGGGGATGTTTTGGAAAAAGTCTAAACTTTCCTCAACAGTCATATTGAGAACATCAGAAATAGACTTATCTTTATATTTGACTTGCAAAGTATCACGGTTATATCTTGCACCTTTACAAACTTCGCACTGTACATATACATCAGGTAAAAAATTCATTTCAATGACGTTGACACCTTGTCCACTGCAAGCTTCGCAACGTCCACCTTTAACATTAAAAGAAAATTGTCCCGGTTTATAACCCCTAGCTTTGGCTTCGACAGTTTGCGAAAATACATCCCGAATTACATCGAAAACACCTGTGTAAGTTGCAGGGTTAGAACGGGGTGTGCGTCCGATGGGAGATTGGTCGATGACAATGGCTTTATCAACTGCATTTAAGCCTTGAATTTTTTCTAATTCTTTGGGTAAAGGGACTTTTTTGGTGAGGTGATGTTGTAGTGAAGGGTAAAGTAATTCGTTAATTAAAGTTGATTTACCCGAACCAGATACGCCAGTTACAGCCACAAGTTTACCGAGGGGAATTTCCACATCGATGTTTCTTAAGTTGTTGCGATGGGCATTTTTAATAATTAAACTGCGTCCATTCCCTTCGCGGCGTTCTGCTGGTGTTTGTATGACTTTTCTGCCTGATAAATATGCACCTGTTAAGGATTTTTCTGCTGTTAATAATGCTGGTAAATCACCTTGGGAAATAATATGTCCGCCGTGAATACCTGCACCGGGGCCAATATCAACTAAATAGTCAGCCGCGCGGATGGTTTCTTCATCATGCTCAACTACAATTAAGGTATTACCTAAATCTCGTAATTTAATTAAGGTTTTGAGCAATCTACCGTTATCTCGTTGATGCAAACCAATACTTGGTTCGTCTAAAACGTAGAGAACTCCTGTTAAGCCAGAACCGATTTGTGTGGCGAGGCGAATGCGTTGCGCTTCCCCACCAGAGAGAGTCATGGCGGGACGGTCGAGGGTGAGATAATCTAAGCCAACATCTAATAAAAATTGCAATCTAGCTTTGATTTCGCGCAAGACTAAATCAGCTATTTGCATTTGCCGATCGCTTAATTTTAACTGTTCAACTCGCTCCCGACAATCTCTAATCGATACGCCTGTTAAATCTAAAATTCCATATTGTCCCAACTTCACCGCTAAGGCTTCCGGTTTCAAACGTTTTCCACCGCAAACTTCACAAGGTTGGTCGATTAAATATTGTTCTAATTTTTGTTTAACTAACTCTGAACCACCTTCGTATTGCCGTTGTAATATGGGCAGAACACCTTTAAATTGAGTTTTTGCATTTTCTTTGTTATTTTCTTCACCATTTAAAATAATTTGCTTTTGTTCTTCTGACAACTTACTCCAATTGGTTTGTAATTCAAAACCGTGCGCCTGACCCAAACTATAAAGTAATTCCAAATAATAAGAATTTTCCTTTTCTGACCAAGGTGCGATCGCAGCGTATACTGGTGCTTCAGGATCGGGGATCACCAACTCCGCCGAAAATCTTCTTAAAGTCCCAATACCGTGACAGTGAGGACAAGCACCATAAGGAGAGTTAAAGGAAAATAACCGTGGCGATAACTCTTCCATCACCGCGCCATGTTCAGGACAGGCGAAGTTTTCGGAAAATACCAATTCTTCTTCTTTGGCTTCTGAGTTATCAGTAGCCGGACTAATTAAGATAGTTACAATACCTTCTGTTTGCTTTAAACACGTAGATAAAGAATCAACCAAACGCTCTTGGATACCGTCTTTTTTCACCAAACGGTCAATGACAACTTCAATGGTGTGGGTAATATTTTTATCTAACTCAATCGAGTCTGACAGTTCCCGCACTTCGCCATCTACTCGTACCCGCACAAAACCTTGGGAAGCCAAACTAGATAACAGCTTGCGGTGTGTGCCTTTTTTACCGCGCACCACAGGCGCAAGAATTTGAAACTTGGCGCGGTCTGGTAAGTCCATGATGCGGTCTACCATCTCATCGATCGTTTGGGGGGCAATACAGCGATCGCATATCGGACAATGGGGTTCACCAGCCCGACCAAACAACAGCCGCAAATAGTCGTAAATTTCCGTTACCGTCCCCACAGTGGAACGGGGGTTATGGGAGGTTGATTTTTGGTCAATGGATATGGCCGGACTTAAACCTTCAATTGCTTCCACATCCGGTTTATTTAACTGTCCTAAAAATTGTCTGGCGTAAGCACTGAGAGATTCCACATAACGCCGTTGACCCTCAGCAAAAATCGTATCAAACGCCAAAGAAGATTTACCCGAACCTGATACACCAGTAAATACGATCAGGCGATCGCGCGGCAACTCCAAGTCAATATTCTTCAGATTATGCTGCCTCGCACCCCGAATCCTAATGGTATTTTGGCTATTCTGGTTGATTTGGGGAAGATGTCCATTGAGAAGGGATGCGGCGGCTAACTTGTTATCTGACATATTGGCAGGCTGATAAGTGGGAGGCAGTATGAAACAGTTCTTAATAATACTATTTTTACTCACCTAATACCAGAACAATAGTACTATTTTAATTGAGGCTTGCCTATATTCTCACTACAGACATCCTCCCGTGTCTGCTAATTTAAAAGCATCACAATTAAACATCCTGCTGAGGGCGAAGCTATGGTAACGCAAATCCAACCGCAGACCCAACCAGAAGTTATCTACCCAGATAGTGACGGACAACCAGTGGCAAACAATACCATACAGTTTCGATGGATTGTCGAAATCAAGCAAAATATTGATTGGCTATTTGCGTCTGATCCTAACGTATTTGTTGCTGGAGACTTGTTTTGGTATCCCATTGAAGGACGCAATAAGATTGTCAATGCTCCTGATGTCATGGTCGTTCTTGGTAGACCCAAAGGAGATAGATTATCTTACCTGCAATGGAAAGAAGGCGGGATTCCTCCCCAGGTAAGCTATTAAGCACTTAGTTTGCAGTTTAGACCGCAGGGGAGCAGAGGGGAAGAGGGGCAGAGGAGAGAGTTTAAGTCATTTATGTACAATTTCAATAGTGCAGCTTAAATGCTGATTAGCTTAGTATTTGAAATCCTTTCACCCAGCAATACTCAAGTTGAAATGGACAAAAAATTACTTTTCTATGACCGTTATGGTGTGGAAGAGTATTACATTTACGATCCTGACAGTAATAGTTTACAGGGTTGGTTACGTGGTGAAGATGGATTAGATGTCATCCCCCAGATGGAAGATTGGGTGAGTCCTCGATTAAAAATTCGCTTTGTACCATCTCCAGAAGGTTTACAACTTTATCGCCCCGACGGAGAGCATTTTTTAAGCTATTCAGAAATTTCTCAACGCTTAGAACAAGAACGCCAACGTGCCGAACAAGAACATCAACGTGCTGAACAAGCAGAACAAGTAAGACGTAATGCTATTCCTCAACTGTTACAAATGGGTTTAAGCATAGAACAAGTCGCCCAAGCTTTGAGCTTATCTGTGGAAGAAGTGCAAAGGATGTCTTAAGGCATCGCTCACCAGCCGGGAAAGATAAATTGCAAATTAATTGACAATCACTAGAGCGATCGCGTTATTTATGGCAGAAATATCCGAATATTCATCTTTCTGTCTTGGCAAATTTTGCCTATCTGCCCCTTTCTCGCTGTAGCTGATGTTTAAATCTGCGAAAAATACTGATCTCAATTGTTATATTAAGTTTTATAACTATTAGACGAAATTCTCTCCAGTGATAGATGTCTTCATTAGAATTTAAACTGTGTCAAGTTATAAACAAGATCGGAATACTACACTACCGTTTCCGAGAAAATTGCGATTTACTGAACGTAGACAGAAAGAAGTTCTGACTTCAACAGTTACTTTAATGTCCTATTGTATCTTGGTCAGAACAAGATTTTTCCGGTACGTGTGGTTGTCACGTTGTATATATTCATCAGAAAGGTGAATAACCTCAATAACACAGAGGCTAAACCATGAAGGTATTCGATAATACCACAAAGAAGATTTTTCTGGCAAGCTGGGTTTCACTCAATTCGGCAGAGGTTAGCAAAACCTATGTAACCCAGTTACACCATCCAAATTCTCAGTCAGGCTTTGATATTTTCTTACCCCTGCGGCAGTGGTTAAACAATATAGAAGTCCGCGATCGCGAATTAGCTCATCGTTTGTGCAAACTGATCCCCGCTCAATGTCCTTTTGAACGCGATATCAAGTTATTCGGCAAAACCATCCTACACATCCCGCCAATGTGCAAAC
This sequence comes from Aulosira sp. FACHB-615, assembly GCF_014698045.1. Classification (GTDB taxonomy): domain Bacteria; phylum Cyanobacteriota; class Cyanobacteriia; order Cyanobacteriales; family Nostocaceae; genus Nostoc_B. The sequence goes on along the minus strand of NZ_JACJSE010000002.1, from coordinate 111,692 downwards.
TCAACCCTTTATATGAGGAAGTCGTGAGTTTGCGTTTCCGCGCCTTATGCTATCTAGCAGATGAATGTGGCGAGGATGTTTCGCAGTATTGTTGAGTACTGAGTGTTGAGTATAAACTGAGTTTCTGCAAATCTCTAAACCATCAGTACTTTCCTCATACAAATTAGGCTACACATACACAAGAAATCAACGATTAATAGTCCATAGTCAAAGTGAATTACCCTTGACTATGGACTATTACCTTATAAGGGTGAGGAACCTCAAACCCCTGTTTTTGGTAAATGTTGACGCAAAATTTCTTGAATCACACTGCTGACAGCTTCTTTGCTCAAACTACCATCAACACGCACAATGCGGGATGGGTGAGCCGCAGCTAACTGGCTATATCCTTGTTGGACACGGCGATGAAACGCGATGGTTTCTTGTTCAATGCGGTCTAAACCTGCTGCGTCACCGCGTTTGCGGCTAAGTCCCACCTCAACATCAACATCTAACCAAATCGTTAAATCACTAATTAAGCCAGATGTGGCAATATCGTTGAGTTTTTCAATTAAACTCATATTCAAACCCCGACCGTAACCTTGGTAAGCAACGGTAGAATCAGTGTAGCGATCGCACAATATATATTTTCCGGCGGCTAAATTGGGTTTGAGTTCTTGTTCAACATGCTGGGCGCGATCGGCCGCGTATAATAACAATTCAGTAACATCTGCTACTGGTTTATCCTCCGACTTCTCCAACAATAAACGCCGCAAATGTACACCCAACTCTGTTCCCCCAGGTTCACGAGTGACAATTACTGAAATACCCAAACTTTCTAACCACTGACAACAAAGCTGCATTTGTGTTGTTTTTCCGCAGCCTTCTACCCCTTCAAATACAATTAATTTGCCACTCATGCTAGTTTACCGAAAATATGGGTTTGAGGTTCCTCGCCCTTTCAAGGCCACCTTGTTTAATTTAGGGGAAATCTGGGAATTTTAGCCTCGAATTTTTTTGTGAAAGGAGATATACTTCCGCCGAACTGAACTACTAAAAAAATTGCCCATCTCAAGAGTTGATGTCCACTCTCATAAAGTTCACTTAGGAGTGCATTATGCCACGCAAATTTGGAGAAATTGCCTTTACGCCAGAAGTTCAAGCCGCACAGTTACAGAGGGGTTCGCGGCAAACTTACGAACGCTACATTGCTAATGGCCCAGCCAATGATTCAATTACCCCGCAAATTGCAGAATTTATTGCTCATCTTGATGGATTTTATTTAGGAACAGTCAGTTCTAATGGCTACCCATATATCCAGTTTCGCGGCGGAGCGCCTGGCTTTCTCAAAGTCATAAATGACAAAACCTTGGGCTTTGCTGACTTTTCTGGAAACGTGCAGTATATCACAGTCGGTAACTTATCAGGAGAAGCCAAAGCATTTCTATTTTTAATGGATTACCGCCATCGAAAACGGATCAAAATCTGGGGAACAGCCGAATATATTGAAGGTGATGCTGTTTTGATTGAGCAACTCCAAGTTCCCAACTACCCAGCAGAAATTGAGCGAGTAATTCTGTTCCATGTCGAAGCCATCAGTGAGAATTGTCCCCAGCACATTCCCATTCGCTATTCTATGAATGAAGTTGAAGCAATGATGGCTCCTTTACAAGCACGAATTTCCGAATTAGAGCAGTTGTTAAGTGAAAAAAATTCTCCATCCGATTGAAAGAGAAACTCTCAGAAGTTGCTTGAAGAATAATTCAGAAGTCAGAATCAATTAGTAGAAGATTCTGACCCACTACTACAGCGCAATTTTTCGCTAATTGAAGACCACTAAATTGAAACATTATTAGTGATTTTAAACCCATTTATTTATCCACCAGCGATGCACTGAGCTTGCCGTTCGCGTAGCGTCTCCGGCAGGAGAAGTGTTGCACGGAATTCAATTCTAAATTCTGGCTCCTGACTACTGAATTCTGTTTTGATAATTTTAAATTTTTCTGCCGATATGAAAAGCCGAAATATACGAAAGTAGCAAACTCCCACCAAAATCATGATCAATTATTTGACTTAGTTCAGCAAATAAAGCTTTTTTAATATCTGGCTCTAATTTAATATAAGGAGAATAGGTATTGAGCAACATTAAATATTCATCAGTGCTGTAAACGACATCAGATTTCACTTGCCCAAATTGAATATCTTTAAATTTGCCTGAATCAATTAATATATTGCCAAATTCTTGAAATACTTTTTGTTGGGCTTCCCAATCTTCATAACGGTCGAGAGAGGGCGCGTGTTTTTGATAAATTGCCGACAAGCTTTGATAAACCTCATAACTCGGTTGTAATTCTTTATTCCAGAATAAAAGTAAATGACCATTTTCTTTTAAAGCACTTGCCGCTTTGGGATATCCTATCTCTGCTGGTATCCAATGAAAAGAACTGGCGGCTAAAACAGCATCAAACTGTTCAGGTTGCAAACTCCATTCTTCAAAAGATGTATTTTGAATTTCCACATTTGGATAAGAGGAACAATTTTGTTTAGCCAACTCACAAAAATCTGGATTTGGTTCTAAACAAAGCATCGAATAACCTAATTGAGCAAAGGAAATTGTTGCTGTTCCAGGGCCACATCCTACTTCCAAAATTTTGCAATCTGGTGATAACTGGGAAAGCTGAATAACTTGCTCAATAAAATTTTGGGGATAACGAGGTCTAGCTTTGTTATACGCCTCGGCTGCTGGCGAGTACCAATTTTTTCGCACTTCCAAATCTTTTTTAGAGAAACTGGCTATTTTTTGTTTGAGGTCTTCCATAATTTATTTAATATGAATATCAGTAATTTAAGTTATTAACTATACAACAATCTCTGAAATCCTATTGCTGAAATTTCGCTAAAAACTTGAGTATAGCTTGAATAACTGCTGCTGTTGATTCAATTAAAAAACCATGACCACCATGTTCAATTACTTGCAGTTCAGCTTGAGGGATATTTTGAGCCAGTTGTTCTGAAAAGGCTACAGGCGTGAGAATATCTTGTTTACCAACCATGACTAATGTTGGACAATGAATATCTTTAATTCTCTCTGTCGTGTCATGATTAATAATGGCGCGGCTTTGATGGTATATTCCCTGTGTGGTAGGTGCAAAAGGATAGTTAATTGCCCATTCAATTAGTTGGTCTATCATTTCGGGAATAGCGTAAAAATCATCAGTAAATATCCAAGGCAATATTAGCTTTTCATATAACATTAAATCTATTTTTCCAGCAAGATTACCCCAAGTTTCAATTAAACTATTAAATCGCTTATTACCTTTAGCTAAAGAAGAAAGTAAAATTAAACTTTTAACTTTTTCAGGATATAACAAAGTTAATTCCTGAGCGATTTGACCACCCATTGAATGACCAATAATATGTGCTTTTTTAATACCAAGAATATCTAATAATGCGGCGGCATCTTGAGCCATTTGCTGAGTGCTATAAGGACTATTGGGAATGAAACTTTGACCGATACCTCTGTTATCAAAACGAATAACTTGATACTTAGAACCTAAGTGTGGTAGTAGTAGCGACCAATAAGTGCGATCGCACATAAACCCAGCAATCAACAATACAGGTTCGCCAGTACCTTTAACTTCGTAAAATATGTCAATTCCGTTAACCTGAACTTTGGGCATTACTAATTCATCATAATTGGGTTTACAACAGCTTCAAGAATTTGAAATCTGCTTTAAGTTATTCTCCCAGATAATTGCATCTCATAAAATTGTAAAATTGCTGATATGCCCGAATTTACACCCATAAACTCAAAATATGTATAAGATTTAGCATCAAATTATAATACGTACTTTTCCTCAACTTTGTTTAATTTAAAAAATCCTCAATCTTAAATTCATGAACCTTCCGCAGAAATAATGAAAACTGGCAATTGCGGGATTTTACGGAAGACTTACGTAGAAAAAACAGGATAAGTTAAGTAAAAAGAAGTAAGTAATATCAACAACTTAAAGTTCAGCGTTCAGCCCAGGTAAATCGGATTTTACAGAATACAAAAATTGCAGCCAAATAAATATCTCGGCTAAGTTTTTGTTGAGCAATTTTCCTAATTTATTACGTAAAAAGGAGGTAATAGTTATCAAAACTGTTGAATATTCCACCCTCAAACCTTACCTGGCATCTAACATTAATGCTGACTTAGATGCACAAAGTATTTTAACTTATCCCATCTCCCAAAAAACCCTAGCAATAGAAGCCAATAGTTATTACTTTGGGCATCCTGAATGGGCAAAAAACTACTTTGAAGCTTGTCACCGTAACGATATATTCAAATCTCGTTGGCAAGCTGCTACGGGCAGTTGGGATGACAAAATTGTAGTAGATATCGGTTGCGGCCCTGGTAATCTCTTTGCCACACTTGGGGGTAAACCAAAATTACTTATTGGTGTGGATGTGAGTTATGGCGGACTGGAAATGGCACAAAGTCTTGGCTATACCCCGGTGTTAGCAGATGCCCATAACTTGCCGTTTGTTTCTGGTTTTGCTGATATTGTGGCGGTAAATGCCACTTTGCATCATTGTGATCAAATGGATGTGGTTTTAGCAGAAGCAGCGCGTTTAGTTCGTCCTGGGGGAATTTTAATCACCGACCATGACCCGCATTGCAGTGCTTGGAATTTCCAAGGCTTGGGTATGTGGTTATGGCAATTCCGGTTAGGACTTTATCGGCTAATTAAACGCGGTGGTCATGCTTCCGCCGCAGAACAAAATTGGGGACTAGCCACCGAAGTTCATCACCAACCGGGGGATGGAGTCACAGCAGAAATGTTTCACAGAACTTTAGAACCCCTTGGGTTTACTGTCAAAACTTACCCTCACAATCATCATTTAGGTGCAGAAACTTTTGAGGGTAATTACGGCCAGTCGGAATGGAAGTATCGCTTTGCTCAATTTTTGTCGGGGATCAATCCCGATTCACCACAAGCAGCCCTATCATTGATGTGTGTTGCTACTCGACATACTGAGTGTTGAGTGTTGTACATTGAGCGCAGTCGAAGTCACCGAAGTGTGAGTGTTGATTGCTGTACACTGAGCGCAGTCGAAGTGCAAATTTTGCGTAAAAATACTAACCTCTTGCCTCTTCTTGATTAGTTTTGCCTTTTGTAAATAACCAAGTTGCGAGTACAGCAAGGGTAATTCCGGCAATGATAAAGCAAGGTACATAGCCAAAGTTATCTACCACCCTACCAAATACGGCGGCACCAATTCCCTGACCGATAAATAAGTTAAAGGCAAACAAAGATACTGCTGTACCCCGTGCTTCTGGTGCGAGTTCGGTGGCTTGGGTTTGCAGGGTGCTGTGCATCATATAAAAAGCCAACCCCATCAGGGTGCAGAAGGGAATAAATAATAGCCAATTGTGTAATAATGCGATCGCTAAAAAGCAAATGCACATTAACCAGCCACCAACTCCCATCAGTCCAACTTCGCCTAGTCGCTGTACTAACCACTTCACGCTGCGGCTATAAACTAGTCCACCCAAACCAAAACTACTCAACATAAACCCAATAGTTACATAAGGTAAGCCGTATCGCTCGCGCAGAAATGCACCACAGTAAGCAAATGCTCCCATTAAGCAAAAGCCTTCAATAAAGACAGCGATAATTACCTTCCGGGCAGTGGGTTGAGTGAGTAATTGGTAATATGGCTTGAATGTTGCTAGACTAAATCGCTCTGTAGAACGATTTCCATCTCGAAAATTACGTGTTCCTCGCCATAGTAAACCAGCGATCGCTAAAGAAACAATCCCAAATACTAAAAAGATATCGCGCCAGCTAATATACTCGCCAAATATCCCGCCTAAACTACCGCCGAGAATTTGACCCAGTACCAATGCACTCAAATATTTACCAATGGCGGCTTGACGTTCTGTGTAGGGAAAATTATCCCCAATATAAGCCAAGGTAACAGGAATAATCCCCGCAGCAAACACCCCGGTGAGAAACCGCAATAAGGTAAGTAGGGCAATATTCGAGACAAAGGCACAAAGGGCTGTCCCCACAGCAAAGGCTGTTAATGCGCCTGTAATCACTTTTAATTTACCGATGCGATCGCCCAACGGCCCGTAAACTAACTGGAATAATCCATAAGGAATGGTATAAGCTGAAACAATCACCGCCGCGCTACCCACACCAACATTAAATTCCTTGGCAATAATATGCAGTAGCGGATCTATCACTCGCACATCGGCAATTACCATAAAAGCAGCAGCACCCAACAATCCCAAAGAAACAGGTGTTTTATCTGTTTGCCCTATTAACCTACCCACTTAGTTCTCCTGTATAAAGTGCTGAGTGCTGAGTGCTGAGTGCTGAGATGGGTGTAAAGGGTTGATAGCGGGGATTTTCCCTTACATAAACCCATACACCCCTCAATAATTTAATTTGCAACTGTGTTTGCTGATTGATTGAATAACAAACTGCGGGATTTTTCCACATCTAAAGCTTGATTTTTGAAAGCTTCGGCTTTTTCGTAGGCGCGAACTGTGGCGGGACGAGCTTTAATAGTTTCAAACCAGCGTTTGATATTGGGGAAATCTTCTAGTTTTTGGCTTTGGCGTTCGTAAGGCACAATCCAAGGATAGGCGGCGATATCTGCAATAGAATATTCACCAGCGATAAATTCTCTATCTGCCAGTTGCTTATTTAGCACCGCGTATAAGCGTCCCGTTTCGTTGACATAACGGTTAATTGCATACTCAATTTTTTCGGGAGCATAGCTGCTAAAGTGATGATTCTGTCCCGCCATTGGCCCCAAACCTGCCATTTGCCAAAACAACCATTGCAGCACTTCTACTCGTTTTCTGAAATCAGCAGGAATCAATTTCCCGGTTTTTTCAGCTAAATACAGCAAAATTGCCCCAGATTCAAAAATAGAGACTGGCGCACCGCCATCTGCTGGTTCATGGTCAATAATCGCCGGGATACGATTGTTAGGAGAAATCTTGAGAAAATCTGGTTGAAACTGATCCCCAGCACCGATATTAATAGGCACAATTTTATAAGGTATTTCCGCTTCTTCCAGAAATATCGTGATTTTATGACCGTTGGGCGTTGTCCAATAGTAAAGCTCAATCATAAATTTGATTCCCCATTTAAGTGCTGAGTGCTGAGTGCTGAGTGCTGAGTGCTGTACACTGAGCGCAGTCGAAGTGTGAGTGCTGAGGAGCCAGCCGCGTGGGCGAGTCTTCCGACTTGAGCGGGCTGGCGTTGCTGAGTCAGAATTCTACCCCTACACCCACACACCCTTATACCCACACTCCCCTACAACCCACACACCCTTGCACCCCTATTTTCTAACCTTGATATGGATTACCGACTCTATCTACGAACACGTTGTAAGAAAATGGTAAGCGGCCGGGATTTAAGCGAGGTTCTGCGGCATAACCTACAGGAACGATAACAGCGATCGCTAAATTTGGATCATCTGTTGCACCAATTACTTCTTTTACTTTGTCTTCAATCCAGCCATTCATAAAGCAGGTGGATAACCCCAAGCTTTCAGCTGCTAATACTAAATGAGTAGAAGCAATAATCGCATCTTTGATGGCGTATTCCCGGCGCTTGTCTCCTAAACCAGCTTGGAATTGCGGAATGGAATTTCTAAAATAGTTGACTGTACCTTCATTCCAAGCCCCAGTTTGCAATCCCTGGTCTAAAATTGGAGTCAAATCTTGTTCACCAGCCGTAACATCAGCCGCAAACACAAAAGTTACAGGTGCTTCAATAACTTGCTTTTGATTCCAAGATGCAGCAGCTAAAGCTGCTTTTTGCGCTTCATCTTGCACCAAAATAATCCGCCAGTCTTGAATGTTAAAGCTACTGGGTGCGGCTACAGTTAACTCTACCAGTTGCTTGAGTAATTCTGGCGCAATGGGATCTGTTTTAAAAGTTTTGATCGAACGACGCTGAAGAATAGCGGTAGGTACATCTAAAGCTTTTGTTTGAGCGATTTGATTCATGAGATTTTCCCCTGAAAGATAGGTTACAGGCATTATATATTTGGCTACCTGCTGACTGGCAGATTTAACTATTGATAAATATTTACCTATTGGACTTAAATATCTATCGACAGAAGAAGACAGCAGTAAATTGATGCCAGTCTTGATACTTAGGACATCGGTAAATAATCAAACTTAGATAGCAACAGACTTTTTACCCTGTCACTTCTCCCCTGCTATATTACTCAGCACTAAATTGACCGAATGACACCACCATCAACCCGGACAGCCGCACCATTAGTTGCGGAAGCCAGAGGACTGGAAAGGTAAGCTACGAGTGTGGCGACTTCTTCGTTAGTTGCAAAGCGTTGGATAAGAGAACTGGGACGTACTTTTTGAAAAAATTCCGCCTCAACTTCACTGGCGCTGATTCCCTTTTCTTTCCCCATTTGGGTAATAAATTCCTCAACGCCTTCTGAACGTGTAGGCCCTGGTAGCACAGAATTTACTGTCACTCCTGTACCAACGGTCAGTTCTGCTAAACCCCTGGCGAGAGAAATTTGAGCCGTTTTCGTCACCCCATAGTGAATCATTTCTACAGGAATTTGAACACCAGACTCGCTGGAGATAAAAATCACTCTTCCCCAGTTTTGCGCCAACATTTTTTGCAGATATTTACGACTTAAACGCACTCCGCTAAGTACGTTTACTTCCAATATATGCAGCCAATCTTCGTCAGTAATTTCAAAAAATGCTTTCGGTTCGTAAATTCCCAAATTATTAATCAGGATATCAACTTGCGGAACTTGAGCAAAAACTTGCTCGACTCCGGCTGGTGTTGCTAAATCGGCAACAATACCTGTAACTTTTGCATCAGGAGTGGTTTGCTTAATCTTGTCAATCGCCTGGGTGACTCGTTGTTCACTGCGACCATTGACAATTACTGCTGCGCCTTCTTGTGCTAAAGTTTGGGCGATCGCAAAACCAATACCTGTGGTCGAACCACTAACTAACGCTGATTTATTATCTAATTTCAAATCCATATTGCTTCCCCTCTACAGGTGAAGTGCTTTTCGTACACTGAGCGAAGTGGGAGTAATGAGTGATGAGTAATGAGTAACGTACACCCTTACACCCCTACACCCTTATACACCACACACCCACACACCCCTACATCACCACACTCCTCCCTCTTATTCCTGTGGAATATGCTGTGCTAAAGTCTTAGTTAATGTAGATTTTGGCACTGCACCAACCATCGTATCTACTTGTCGCCCATCCTTAAAAATCATGAGTGTGGGTATGGTGCGAATTCCATAATGACTGGCAACAGTAGGATTTTGATCGGTGTTCACCTTCACTACTTTTATCTGTCCTTCGTATTCATTGGCAACTTCATCGACTACTGGCGCAACCATCCGACAAGGGCCACACCAAGGAGCCCAAAAATCTACTAAAACTGGAACCTCACTTTCTAAAACTTCTGGCTTGAATGTGGATTCTGTAACATTTGTAACGGATGACATAATTGCCTTCCTGTTTTAATTCGTTTATTCGATTTTATCGAATAATTAAAATATACGCTAGTTTAAGAGATAATACAAGTATGAGATTTTTATATCATCCAGACAGAAAAGACATATCATTACCGGCGGTGTTGTATGCCTTGGGCGACCCAGTGCGGCTAGAGATTGTGAGATTATTAGCGAGTAAAGGGGAGCAATGCTGCGCGGATTTTGATTTTGCGATCGCCAAGTCTACCATGTCCAACCACTTTAAGATTCTGAGAGAGTCAGGAGTAGTCCTGACCCATAAAGAAGGAACCCAGCACATTAATCAGTTGCGGCGCGAAGATTTAGAATTGTTATTTCCTGGTTTATTAGAAGCAGTATTGCGATCGTCTCAACCATTATTGTGTCAAAAATCAATGGTCAAGAGTCAATAGTCATTTGTCCTTGGTCATTCCCCACACTCCCCACACTTCCCACACTCCCCACACTTCCCACACTCCCCACACTTCCCACACTCCCCACACTTCCCACACTCCCCACACTTCCCCCTACTCCCAACTCCCCATTCCCTACTCCCTTTCACCCTATGTCATCATAGTTAAGGTTGAGCAATTCTGGAGATAAGACCACGGTTTACGCACGTCCCCTAGCACGGTTAATTGAGCAGTTGCAACGCCTACCAGGAGTTGGCCCCAAATCAGCCCAGCGACTGGCTCTGCACATTTTAAAGCGCCCAGAAGCAGAAGTAGAAGCTCTGGCGCAGGCTTTGGTTGATGCCAAAAAGCAAGTAGGTTTATGTTCAGTCTGCTTTCACTTATCTGCGGAACCAGTTTGTGAAATTTGCCGCAACCCTAACCGCGACAATCAAACTATCTGCGTTGTTGCTGATTCCCGTGATGTAATTGCACTGGAAAAAACCCGCGAATACAAAGGTAAATATCATGTTTTGGGTGGAGTAATTTCGCCGATGGATGGAATTGGCCCAGAACAATTAAATCTCCAACCCTTAGTGCGGCGGGTGAGTCAGCAAAAACCCCAGGAAGTGATTTTAGCAATTAGTCCCAGCGTAGAAGGGGAAACCACCACACTATATATAGGTCAACTACTGAAACCTTTTACAAAAGTGACACGCATTGCCTTTGGCTTACCTGTAGGCGGAGATTTAGAATACGCCGACGAAGTAACCTTAGCCAGAGCCTTAGAAGGACGGCGGGAGTTAGATTGAGGTTGGGGACTTGTAGAAAATAAAGAAAACAAATTATCCAATTTTCGAGAGAAGGTATTTTTTTTCCCTGCTCCCTGCTTACACAGTCCTGGACTATTGACTATTAGCCAACAGTTGATTCCAAGCTTTAATTACTGGCTGTAAATCTTGAGGCAAGTTGCTTTGAGAAATATCGTTATACTGCACAGTACCCTGTCTGCTGGTAAGAGTATAGGTAATAAAATCTGCTGCACCTGTGGGTGCGGGATAACTGCGGTTGTTAAATTCCTTGCGGGTGCGTTTGAGTAAATTTTGAAATTGTTGCAGTTGTCGGCGTGAAGTTTGCTTGACACTGCGTTCAGAATCATTCGCATCACCAATACGCACTCGAATCACGCGACCATCATTGAGTAATACTGTTTGGTAGGTTCTCCCAGCAAAACCACCGCTAGAAATTTGGCGGAAGACTACACCTTGATCTAATGGTGGAGGTAATTCATTGGCGGGAATGGGAATTGATTGAGCTGTGTTAGTTTGGTTTTCACTGGAAGCCAGCTTGACGCGCGAACCATCGTTATCTGAGAAAAACACCCAACGCTGATTTGCTGCGCCTACGGTTACTTGCCAACCATTAACTGATATGGGGTCACAAGGATAAGGAGGGGTGGAGCGATCGCAACCATCTGCCCAATTTTTGGCGGTAAAATTGAGGATAGATAGCGATCGCACTGATAAGCCTGAAACTGCTTGCGCCTCTTGTAAAACTCCATCCCTCACTTTTTTCGGCAATTTTTTCTGTGATGAATTAGTTTCTGAAGCTAAACGCAAAGAACGCCCATTATTATTAGTGTGATAAGTCCATTTCTGCTCACCATTCGATACCACAACCAACCAACCAGGAACTAATGCTTGAGTGCAAAATTCATTCGGTTGTGGTAGATCCAAACAACCATTACGCCAAGTTTTACGACTATAATTAATAACTTGCAAGTCTCTCCTAGAGCCACCATTTCTGCTCACCACATCTTGAAGAACTGCATTAGTAACTAACGTGGGTAAGTTATTAGATTGATTTTTATTTGCGTAAACTTCATTTGTAGTTGTTGCCGAAAAACTAGCTGGATTTGCTATGGCACTTTTAATCAACGTTAGCCCACTACCAACAGACAAAATACTAGTCAAAACTAAGGCTGTCAAAATTCTCGCTTGATTGGCAATATGTTGATTTTTTCGCATATCTTTCCTAAATAAAATGCCTTCTTTGTGAATATTTAAGGCATTAAGAACCAAAAATTTAGTAATTAATGACAACAAAATACTCAGTTTCCAAATTACAAGTAGAAGTACTAAATTAAACCTAACTTGAGATTACCAAGTTCAACAATTCGGCAAAGCTCAGTGACCAATATGATTAACCTTATTCTCATCAGCTTATTGAGCATTGAGCGGAGTCGAAATGCGAATTTTATCCACCTACTTATAAACTCGGAATTTTCTAAAGGTCTGTCATCAAAAGCAGACATAAGCAGAGACGCAGGGATAGTAATACTTTGTTCCTTAATCTTTATCCAAATTTCACAAAATGAGAAACACTTCTAGGTGTTGCTGATTAGCTGGATGTTTTTTGTTTCGCACAAAAACGCAGAAAATATTTACTGGACTAAAACGGCAAGATTTGATACTTAAGCTAAGATTATTGAGATTTGGCTGCAATCTAGTATAGAGAAGCTAAAAACGTATTTTTTAATATCAGTATTCTTGAGTTGCTAATATAATTTTCTTTTTTAACGTTTACCTCAGCCAACGTAAACATTTGTTACAGAATCCTTTGATACCAATTTTTAGTAAGTAATATTGTCGTTTTACCCCCGCTATCCAAGGGTAATTACTTAGATAAAGCTGACATATAAGCATCTAATTTATTATTTTACCGGAGATAAATATCAATAGCTATTCAAGCTAATTCAGAACTTGTAACAGACAAAGAAAATGACTGCAAACAATAATTGAGTAAGCATTTTCATTATTCTTGCTAACACTCGTCATAGTGGCATTAATATGGCAAAAATAGGATTACTAATCGGTGTTGATGAATACGAACCTGGATTAAATCCTCTTCCAGCAGCAGGGAAAGATATTGAAGCATTACGTCGAGTTTTACAAGATCCTGAGATGGGAGATTTTCATGAGTTAAAAAGCTTAAAAAATCCTGATCCTCAGATAATGCAATATGAAATTGAAGCACTTTTCTCAGAACGAACAAAAGAAGATTTAATTCTTTTGTATTTTTCTGGTCATGGTATTAAAGATGATGCGGGTAACTTATATTTTGCAACCCGCGCAACCAAGAAAAACTCCAAAGGAGAATTAGTTAGGTCTACAGCAGTTCCAGCTAGTTTTATTCATGAAGTAATGAAACGTAGTCGAGCCAAACGTCAGGTAATTATCTTAGACTGCTGTTTTAGTGGAGCATTCGACCCAATTTTATTTGCGAAAAATGATAATTCTATTGATTTACAAGGACAACTAGGTTCAGAAGGGCGTGTTGTGCTTGCATCTTCTAGTTGTACTGAATATTCTTTTGAACAAGAAGGGGCAGAACTATCTGTTTATACTCGTTATTTAATAGAAGGTATCGAAACAGGAGCCGGGGATTTGAATAGAGATGGACAAATATCAATCTTAGAACTCCATGAATATGCTAGTTGTAAGATACAAGAATTCTTACCGAATCTCAATCCTAAAATTATTGTCATGCGAGATAAGGGTTTTGAAATTATTTTAGCAAAAGCTAAATGTCATCCTCCCCATGTTTTAGGAACAACTCATAGTAAAATTAAAATCGGAGAAATTAAGTTAGAATATTCCAGTAAACTCAACAATGATAGGTACTATAATCCTATCCCCAGTCTATTACAGCCGTTTGAGTCATTTATTAGTAGGTTAATTACTAAATTAGACGAATTTTCGGAGAGACTTTTATCTAAATATAAAGAAGAAACTCCTGTAATTCAAAATTTTATTCTAGAAATCATCAGATTAACTTCCGATGCAGACCTAGTGTTTGTCATGAGTCGTGCTAACCATCAAAATGTTTGGGATATTAAAGCACAGAGTCATTTTAGCGAAGTTATTGATGATGATGATTATGCTGAGATTATTAAAAATAAAATCCTGGCGAATCTTCCCATTAACTCTATATTTACTTCAGACCATCATGGAATTTTTAGAATCCACTATGATGAACAAGCATCAGTATCTAAAGCCTTTATATTAATACCTTTAGATACATTAGATAATGAATTTATTTTAGTCTGTGGTTTACTGCGAGATTCTTACTTACTCAGTGATGCTTACTGTACGATTATTTCTAGTTTCTACTTATCTAGTCAAAAATTCTATCTCCAATCCGCCAGAGTAGAAGCATCCATTCTGGATAACTTAAAAAAAGTATATGGATTTGTCCCAATTTCTTTTTATGAGAAAAGATTTAGTCTTTTCTGCGATCGCCTGGCTAAAATTATTATCTATTTTGAGCCAATTCTTGATTTAGACACATTTTCAATTAGTGGCTGGGAAGCTTTAGCCCGTGACCCAGATAGTTTAACTGCGCCTGTAGATTTATTTTATGCTGCTGAGTTATGGGGACGTAAATTTACCATAGAGTTAGATAAATTTCTCCTCAGATTAGCGGCTGATAGCTACAGAAAAGCATTGATAGAAGCCAAACAAAATAGAGCTTATGAGATACTACCTTTATCTGTGAATGTATATCCAGAATCTTTGATGCGAACAGCTTATTTTGAAACTGTGCGTGAAATTGTCAAGGAAGGAAAAAGCAATCAAATTCCAGCGAGAAAACTAATTTTGGAAATTTCCGAAAAAGCTGATTTACCTATGTATCAGGATGGGGTCAAACTGCTATCGCCATTAGATACATTTAAATTGAGATTATCTAAATATGTCCAAGAGTTAAAAATTAAATTTGGAATTGATGATTTTGGTGTAGGTTATGCTTCAGTTTCTCGATTAGCCGGACTTAACCCGCCTTATGTCAAAATTGATCGAGAAATTCTGCATCGTGAACCAGTGAGTGTGATTATCAATTTTGTTCAACAGATAGTTTCATCTACCAATCCACTCAATCCTGCCAGTATTATTGTTGAGGGATTAGATAAGACTTCGCCAGTGAAATTATGTCAATTGAGAAAATTAGATATTAGTTATGTACAAGGTCATTTAATTGGCAAAGCGGAACCGGGAATTTATCGTTTATCTCAAGAAAAAAGTGAGTTTTTGCGAGAACAAATTTTTGCAGAATAACTCATGTAATACTTCGCTGTGTTAAGCCCATAAAACTTGATTTTCAACTAATTTAGGGTTATTAACATCAAATCTAATAGTAGTAGCCGCCCAGTTTTTTAAATCTGGTGCTAACCAAACAAGCTGACTGAGAACTTCATCGTTAACCCACAGTACTACGGGGAAATGCAGATTTTTGCGAAACTCATCACGCATCAGATTCGTACTAATTAGCAGTTGCGGAATGGCTACGACTGATTCTAAACCATGCACCATCAAAGCTTGAGGATGAGAAAGACCAATATTATTAGTGATTGTCGTATAAAGTGTTTCATCTGTAGGGGACAAGATGAGTTCTTGGATAGCTACCGATGACAATTCTTTGACAAATTTTAATATCTGCTGTCGTTTAGAGATAGAGTCACAACAGACTAGTATCAAAGAAAATTCTCCAGCAGCAACCTTAATTGCTCTTGCTAACCTCTCTGCTGCGGCTGCATTATTTCCTAAGCTTTCTGGGGAATTACTGGTAGTATTCATTACATACCCTGCATTTGATATTCAAAATAGATAGTTATTATAGTGAAGTTACTTAATTAAGAGTTATTTATATTACATTTTTGGACTTAGGAATAAGTGGAATTTTTTGCTGATAATAAATAGCATACTCCTAAACCTCCAAGATTAGGGAAAAAAATTAAGATTTGTATACAGATGATAGATAAGGCTTTGTGTAACTATAGTTACAATGTCATGAAAGCAAGACAGGACTGAGGTACGAAGGTTGTCTGTTAAAAATGGGTGTAAGGGTTTAAGGGTGTAGGGGTGTAACTGGTTTATAATCAGCACTTTGTACTTTGTTTTAGCAGATGAGTAAGCAACTTCCGTTGGGGTATGCCAGTCAATTGTCCATATTTTCTGTTGTTTGTAACCAAATATGAAAAGATTTCTCAAGCGGTGTGTTGAGGTAGTGGTTTGGAATGTGGCTCAAAGTCGCAAACAAGCTTTCTTTGGCGTTATGGTTGTTCTCAGCGCGATCGCTACATTCCTACTTTCGTTTCCCATTGCAGCACAAAACCTGCCAGCAAATTCAGAATTAAGGGGGGTATGGTTAACTAATATTGATAGTAATGTGTTGTTTGAACGCAACCGTCTCAAGAATGCTCTGCAAAAGCTGGATGAATTAAACTTCAATACTGTTTATCCGGCGGTGTGGAATTGGGGATATACATTATATCCCAGCAAAGTAGCCGCGAAAGTTATTGGGCGATCGCTTGATCCCACACCAGGGTTGCAAGGGCGCGATATGCTCAAAGAAATTGTTGATACAGGACATAAACAAGGGCTAACGGTGATTCCCTGGTTTGAATTTGGCTTTATGGCTCCTGCTGATTCTTTATTAGCCAAAAACCGTCCCCAGTGGCTCACAAGTCGCAGCAATGGTACAAAAATTGTCAAAGAAGGTATACATGATCGAGTTTGGTTAAATCCCTTCCACCCAGATGTTCAGAAATTTATTCAAGATTTAATCGTGGAAATTGTGCGTAACTACGACATTGATGGGATTCAATTTGATGACCATTTTGGCTTGCCTTCAGAATTAGGCTACGATGCTTATACAGTGGCACTTTATAAAAAAGAACATGGTGGAAAAGCACCCTCGAAAAATTCTAAAGATCCAGAATGGGTGCGCTGGCGAGCCAATAAAATCACCGACTTTATGAAGCGGGTATTTACAGCGATTAAAACCACGAAAAAGAATTGCTTGGTGTCTGTTGCGCCGAATCCTCAGCGTTTTTCTTACGAATACTTTTTAGCCGACTGGCAAAAATGGGAACGTTTGGGGCTGGTGGAGGAATTGGTGTTGCAGATATATCGAGATGATTTGAATGTTTTTATCAAAGAATTAGAGTATCCAGAAGTGAAAGCCGCACGCAGTCACATACCTGTGAGTATTGGAATTATAACTGGATTGAAGAACAAAAATGTCCCCATTGACCAAATTCAAACCCAGGTACAAAAAGTACGCGATCGCAACTTTGCTGGTGTCTCTTTCTTTTTCTATGAAACTCTGTGGAACTTAAGCAAAGAATCAGCCACTTTACGCCAAGCTGGCTTACAAAAGATGTTCCCCACACCAGCAAATTATCCTAATTTATTGGCAGGCTGGAATAAGACTGTCAAAGGTCAATAATCATTATTTTCACACCATTGCACCCCTACACTCTTAATTATGAGGCTTGATATCAAACCTCATCAAAAGTAGCTGGATAAACAACCTTTCCCGTATACTTGGGCTGATAGTTTTGCAGTGGTTTCACCATAAAAACATCATCCGGTACGGGAAAAGGAGACTCGATTTGATAAATAACAGAAGGCTGAAAACCAAAGCGATGATAAAAGTGGGGATGACCTAATACAATTACTAAAACTTCTCCTCTGTCATCGGCTATTTTTAACCCTGCTGTTACTAAGGCGCTGCCAATTCCTCGTCTTTGAAATTGGGGATGAACTGCCAACGGTGCTAAACCAATTACTTTGATTTTTTCTGTATTTACTAGGTCAATATAGCTAAATAAAATGTGACCAACTAGAAGATTATCTATTTCCGCCACTAATGAAAGTTCTGGAATATAGCGGTCGGAAAGACGAATTTTATCTATTAGATTAGCCTCATTTTCTTGTCCAAAGGCTAATCTATTTACCTCAGCTATTGCCGGGTAGTCTAACACAGCTTCACAGCGAATGTTGAGCATTATAAAACCAATTTCTAAAAATTGAGTGATGAGGAAGCTAAATTATTTTAATCACAATTTTTACACTTGTGAGCTTCCACATCCCCCAAACTCTTGATTTGTCCTACTCCCCACTCCCCAATTTCTAATCTTTTTGCAGGTAAATGCTGATAATATGTAGACCAAGACCTAATCCCCAACCCAATAGCGGGTAAATTGCCCAGAAGTAACTAGGGCTAGTTGTTAAATTCAACACAATTAAAAATAGATTCACCACAAGATAACTAATCAGATGTGGTTTGATTTTTTGTAAGCGGTGAGCATTAGACCTTTGTCGCCGTTTGATGATTTCTTTTTCCTGCTGCCATTGTTGTTGGGCTGTTTGCAGGCTAATAAATGAAATACCTAATTCTGCCGCCATTTCTTGTAACTGCTGTTCCGAAAATTCGTCTTTTTGCTGATCAGCCATTGCTCGCTGAAGAATTTGCTGTACATCTTCTGAGCGAAAGCTTGTCATAGATTTAGGCTCCTAGATTCCATGAGGGATGGTGACAGAGTTACCAAGAATAAATTTTTGGCTTTCTATCTGTCGCCATCATTGTGCAGATCAAGGTAAAATTTTGTCCTTTCAGAACTTTTTCCATTTAAAATTGTTTGACTCTTTCGACTCTGGCTCTGGCTGTATCAGTGCGTTTGGTGATGGGAACAAGTTTTGTCGCCGCAGCTAAACCAAAAGCTGGCATATTGCCATAAATTGCTTCGTAGTGTCCGGGTTCGATGATGTAAGTTTCGTGCCAAATCCCCACACTGCCATCGTTACCAACGGCTTTGTTGAAGCGTTGCCAAGCGGGTAAATGCAGATCCGAAGGATTGCGAGCAAAATTTTCTAAATCTGCAAGCGATCGCCAGTATGACACCATCAACGCCGATAAGGGAGACACCTGAAAAAACTGTTCTCCACCCAAAAAGCCTTTTTCGGGATGCTCTTTTAAGGTTTTTAGCATTGGAGTCATTGCTTGCGCCACCGGTAGCCATTTAGAAAAAGACCAAAATTGGTTAACACGCATCCCAATCAAGAAAACTACAAATGGTGAGTCTACTTCGGCGGTGAAGCGTCCTGGCATGATTGTTGTCATGGCTAAATTCTCTGAATGTTGTAATTGTTCAACTAAGTTACTATTCACATAGTTGAATATAATCAACATGATATATTCAACTATGTGAATATGTCAACAAAAAACTATGGCTTTAGCCCACGCAATTTTGTCAGTGTTGATCAATAGCCCTTGTAGCGGTTACGACTTGGCTAAAAGGTTTGATAAATCTGTAGAAGGTTCAGTAGGTTTTTTTTGGGAAGCCAGCTTTCAGCAGATTTATCGAGAGTTAAATCGCTTAGAAGAACAAGGCTGGCTACAAGCAGAAAAAGTCTTGCAAGAAAATCGCCCAGATAAAAAAATTTACTCAGTTACAGACTTAGGTAAACAGCAATTATGTGAATGGATTGCGACAGCCGAAACAGCAACCCCATTTAAAAGTGATTTACTTATCAAGCTATATGCTGGGTATTTAGTAAACCGTGAAATTATCCTGACAAAACTCGAAACTCACCAAAGTCAACATCAACAAAGGTTAGCAGTCTATCAAGAAATTGAGAAAAAGTTCTTTCTTCAACCCCAAGAATTACCAGATGAATTGAAATTTCAATATGTCACTCTCCGTTGTGGTATTCAGACGGAAAAGGCTTGGCTGGCTTGGTGTGCGGAAATGATTGCTTTTTTAAGCAACCCCACCTAAAACATTGATTTGAGAAGCTAAATAAATATGGAATCTTATATCCATTAAGATGGCCAATTCATAACATCAGGTTAATATTTGGATGTAATTGTAAGCAATACTTAGTATATTCTTGCTATTTTTTCGTCAAAATTGCCATCATGGAACTCGATGAAGAGTTACGCAACTTAGTCATTCAAGCCTGCGGTTATCCCCCTGGAAGTCCACAGCGTCAAAAGCTGCTGACCAAAATCATCCGTTTAACTTCCGGTAGACTTTGGCGAGAAAGTACTCCCTATTATCAAGACGCATTGCAACAAACTTGGTTATATTTCTGTCGTAACATTTGTGATGGCTTAACAGGTCAAACCTATGACCCCAGCTATGGGACTGTAGTAACTTGGCTAAATGCCTATCTCAAACGCAGACTCCAAGACTTTTACCTCAACTATCATCGAGAACAAGCCTTAACAGTTCCTCTGCAAGTGCGCCAGTCTTGGCAAGGTGGAAATGGAGAAATTGTTGATTTAACTGATAATCTCCAAGCTACACCCCAAGTACCGCCGATTCTCGAAAACGTGGAAATATGGGCAAAAATAGATGCAGATGGCGAATTACGGGGTACTTACGTTAAAGGTCGCCCAGACGTAAACTGCCAGGTATTAATTCTCAAACGCTTACCACCAGAAGTTAGCTGGAAAGAACTCTCAGAGGAATTTGGCTTACCTGTTCCTACCCTGAGTAGCTTTTATCAGCGTCAATGTCTGCCACGGTTGCGAAACTTTGCGGAATCTGAAGGCATTTTATAAAGGTAGAAGATGGTAACAACTTTCAAGAGGCTAGAGGAATGTACCTCATACAGATTAATCTAACCGCATTTGCATTAGCGTTAGTTATACTAGCAGACCAGTTAACGATAGTAACAGGCTTTGAAGTTGATCATCTGTCTCCGTACTGACAGTCTTTACTACATCTTTATGAATCGCTAAAAATATAGTATAAATAGTAGCAGGCAATATTTGAGATTTTTCGGCTTACAGTCAAAAAAATTAATTTTCTTTATAGTGAAATTGCTTAAATAAATGAAACTCTTAATACCTTTAAAATCTAAGTGATAACAAATTGGTTGATGTGGGTAAATGATTTTGATGGACAGGGATTTTGTAACTTCTTTCTCTGTAGATTCCCTCAGCCTTGAACTCTATTTATTCACCCAACTTTCCAGATCGTCGGAAATTTAATTGAATATACCCCCAACTCCTATGAATAAAATGAGTTGACCAAGGTCTTGCAAATTCCCAGGTCTAAAATTAGTTTGGTTCCTGGAATTTGGCATAGTGAACAAATATGCTGTTAGTGCCAGTCACGTTCCCCCTAGGTTCAGCAAGTATAGAGTGAAACCACATGACTAACTCTCGCCATCCAGAACGTCAAATTAAATCCCGTACCCGTGTGCGGATGTGGTTGCTGATTTTAAGTCGGGCTGGCATTCCGTTGTTAGGAGTCTTGTTAGTAGGACTGATTCTAGGGATTTGGCGGTTACAAAGTTTTATCCAAAAAGAGTTAGCACCGTTAGCAGAACAAAGCCTTACCAATACAATTAACCGTCCCGTCAAATTGGGGAAAGTAACCAATTTTTCCCTCACAGGTGTAAATTTTGGGGCTTCGGAAATTCCTGCCACACCTACAGACCCCGATAAAGCAGCAGTGGCGGCTGTCGAAGTGGGTTTTAATTTGTGGCAATTAATTTTTAACCGTCAGTTGAAGTTGGATGTCACCTTAGTTAACCCTGATGTCTACATTGAACAGGACGGTCAAGGACGTTGGATTACAACCACCATTGCACCACCTGGTAAAAGCGGATTAATTAAAACGGATTTAGCTCATCTGCGGTTGCGGAATGGCAAAGTGAACCTACTCGGTCAACAGAAAAATGGGGTGGTGACATTTGCCCAGCTTAACGGTTCTGCCCAACTGTTGGAGAATAACCAACTGGTGAATTTTTATGTGGCGGGACAAGCAGAAAGCGGTGGGAATGTGGCAGTTAAAGGACAATTCCGCCCAAAAACGCTAGTGGCTGACATCAGGTTGCATGGACAAGATTTACTCGCTTCGACAGTTACGAGTTTGGTCAAGTTACCCCTGAATTTGCAAGCAGGGAAAGTGAATGGCGACTTGCAAGTTAAACTTGTGCCGGAGCAAACTCCTTTATTGTATGGCAGTGCTGATTTAGAAAAAGTGACGCTGCAAATTCCCCGTGTCCCCCAACTATTAAGTAATACAGAAGGGGATATTTACTTCAAAGGGACAGAAATCTGGCTGGATAACCTCAATACCAACTACGGCAAAATTCCTGTAGTTGCCAACGGCATTATTGATAGTAAAACAGGCCTTCAGTTAACTGGGCGAATTAAAACAGTGAGTGTCGCCAATGCCCAAAGTACACTCAAGTTGAAATTACCTGTACCTGTAACGGGGCAACTGAAAGCGGATATCCAAATTACAGGCAAAGCAACAAACCCGATTCTCTCTGGTGCGGTTGCCACAATTAACACGGCTCGGATTGATAAAATTAACTTTAAAAGTATTACGAGTAAGTTTGAATTTTCGGCGAATGATGCCTTGTTAACCTTGCGAGATGTTCAAGGCGAAACTACGGTAGGTGGGGCAATTATTGGGGGCGGTCAAATATCGGTGGGTAAAAGTCCAAGATTGAATTTGGCTTTTACTGCCAAGAATTTAGCGGGGGATGCGATCGCTAAAATCTACAATTCCAGTCCGACTTTCCGCATTGGCAGAGTCGCCGCCACCGCCCAAGTTACAGGTACGCCTACCAACGTGAGAACGGCGGTACAGTGGCAAGTACCCCAAGCCACCTACCCAGGTAGAGGGGAATTGATCATTGCTAGTGACCGTACTATCTACTTCCAAAATGTCGCCCTGAAAGTTGGTCGCGGGGTAGTCCGGGCGGTGGGTACTTATGCCAAAGAACGTTGGCAAGCCGTCGTCACAGGTGATGGTGTAGAGTTAGAACCCTTTGTAAATAAAAATCAACTGCAAAACGTTTCCTTGGATGGGGCAGAATTTAACGGGCGGTTGATTTTAGCTGGGACTAGCGGGCCATTTCAACTGACATCAATTCGGAGTCAAGGGGCAGCAGTGCAGATTGCGGGTGGGACAATTGCCATTGCCAGTGTCCAACTCCAAAACCAAAACTTTGCCGCCCAATTAGTTGCCAATAATATCAACGTAGGACGTATTCTCAAACAAGCACCCCCAGCTTTGCAAGGGCGCTTGGCGGGAACCTTCCAAATTGCCGGGAACCGAGATAACCTCAGCTTAAAAACGCTGCGTGGGAGTGGCAAAGCTAACTTTAGCGTTGCAGGTGGTACAGTTACAGCCACCAATATTCAACTCGCCAATGGCAATTATCAAGCGCAGTTAGTGGCAAATAATTTGGCTGTCCAAGAACTCACACCCAAAACTTCACCAATTCGCGGTCGGTTAGCTGGTCAATTTAATGTGGCGGGTTCGGTGGAATCCTTCAAACCCCAAACTATCCAAGCCAGTGGTCAGGCTAAGTTAACGGTTGCTGGGGGAACAATTACCGCCGCAAATATCAAAGTTAATAACGGTCGTTATCAAGCGCAGATTCAAGCTAACAATGTACCAGTCCAACGCTTAACCAAAGTCCCGCCCCAATTTCAAGGCAATTTAACAGGTCAATTAAACGTGGCTGGTTCGGTGACATCCTTCCAACCCCAAACCATCCAAGCCAGTGGTCAAGCTAAGTTGAATGTGGCAGGAGGGACAATCACTGCATCTAATATTCGCGTGGCTGACGGTCGTTATCAGGCACAAGTCGCAGCGAATAATGTACCCTTGCAAAAATTAGCAGCCATCCCGCCCCAATTCCAAGGCAATTTAACAGGTCAATTAAACGTGGCTGGTTCGGTGACATCCTTCCAACCCCAAACCATTCAAGCTAGTGGTCAAGGCAAGTTGAATATTGCCGGGGGGACAATTACCGCCACGAATATTCAGGTGAATCAAGGACGTTATCAAGCCATCTTGGATGCGGCTGATGTGCAGTTAACCAAGTTGAATCAGCAATTGCGGGGGCAATTGGGCGGTAGATTACAAGTTGCTGGGGCGCTGGGTTCGGCAACTTTAGCGAATGTCAATGCCTCTGGTAAGGTGCAGTTATCCCAAGGTTTGCCGGGTTTAGAACGACCATTAACAGCTGCGATCGCTTGGAATGGTGAGAAACTAGCAATTAATCAACTCACCGCCCCTGGTTTAAATGTCACCGGAGACATCACAGCCAACGCCAAGAAAGCAGGTATCCCAGAAATTACCGCCTTAAATTTAAATGTCCAAGCCCAGGACTATAATTTGCAACAGTTACCAATTAATTTGCCTAATCAAGTGGCGTTGAAAGGCAAGGTAGATTTTGACGGCAGAGTTACAGGCAAGTTACCCTTACCAAACGTCAGTGGCAAAATTGCCTTACGGGACTTGGTAGTACAAAACATTGCTTTTGAATCACTGTTAACAGGTAGCATTGATTCTGCCCAAGGGCGCGGCTTGAACTTAAATTTAATGGGCAATCGAGACCGCATCGCCTTCAATTTAGACAGCAAGAATCGCCCCCAATCCTTTTTTATACAGTGGCAAGATGCCTCAGCCAAAGGACAATTTCAAGGCAATAACATCGCCTTGAATGTACAGAAATTCCCCTTACAAATCTTGAATGTACCTGTACCACCAGCTTTGCGCTTAGGTACAGGTACGGTAGCTGGGTTAATTAGTGGCGACTTGCAAGTTAATCAACAAACATTTGCCGCCAATGGTAATTTAGCGATCGCATCTCCAAAAATTGGACGCATTCAAGGCAACGAATTAACAGCCCAATTCAGCTTTGCCAATGGTAAAGCCACACTCACCAGTAGTAAATTTGTCAAAGGTAACAGTATTTATGCCTTTGCGGGGAGTTTGGGTCAAAGTCCCAAAGGGCCGCAACTCCAAGGCAAAATCAACATCAGCCAAGGTAAAATCCAAGATGTATTAGCCGTTGCCCAAATATTTGAAATCCAAGACTTTCAGCGTGGTTTATCAGAACCAGCTTACGGCACAGCCGCCGATTTAACTACCAACTCTCGCGGTTTACCCAATCGATCTTTATTTGATCAACTGCGCCGCTTTTACGAAATTGAAGCAGAACTCGCACAACAGCAACAACAACGGCGGGATAACAATTTATTACCAGAACTGGCAGACTTGCAGGGAACCTTTAACGGCGATATTGCCTTAGATACAGCCACAGCCAACGGATTATCCGTACAGTTTAATATTAACGGACAGAACTTTACCTGGGGTAAAGAAAGCGAAGGCAATCGCTACTACAATGCCAAACAAATCATTGCCCAAGGTAGCTTTGAAAATGGTGTCTTGCAGTTACGCCCGTTACGCATAGAGTTAGATAATAGTCTTTTAGCTTTCACAGGTAATGTCGGCGGTAAAGACCAATCAGGTCAGTTACGAGTTAATAATTTTCCCATCGCCTTAATTAATAACTTTGTCAAACTTCCAATTGATATCACAGGTAATTTGAATGGTTCCGCCGCCTTAGCAGGTGGAATAACTAATCCCCAAGCCCAAGGCGAATTAGAAATTACCGATGGAACCCTGAATCAAAAGCCAGTAGAAGCAGCTACCGCCAGCTTTAGCTATATCAATGGTCGCTTGAACTTTGGTAGTAATGTCTCTGTTGCCGGGCCAGAACCAGTTAATATTAGTGGCAGCATTCCTTATCAATTACCCTTTGCAACTACCACCCCCGCCAGTAATGAAATTAGTTTAGATGTCAAAGTCCGCAATGAAGGATTAGCACTACTAAATCTATTAACAGATCAAATAGCCTTTGAAAAAGGTGAAGGTGAAATTGATTTAACAGTCCGGGGAACCAGACAACGCCCAGAGTTAACCGGAATTGCCAGCGTCAAAGATGCCACTTTTGCCGCCCAAGCTTTACCCGGTAAAATTAGGCAAGTCACAGGCAAGATAAATTTCAATTTTGACCGCATTGTTGTAGAAGGTGTTGAAGGCAGATTTAGTCGGGGTCAAGTAAACGCGGCGGGGGAAATTCCTGTCTTTAATAATGGAGAAGTCGCAAGTAATCCCCTGACAGTTAATTTAGAAAAATTAAATTTAAATCTCAAAGGATTATATAAAGGTGGTGCCAGTGGTAATTTACAAATTACAGGTTCAGCCTTAAATCCCCTGATTGGCGGTCAAATTCGCTTATCTGATGGTCAGGTTTTATTAGCAGAATCAACTAATACTAATGAAGCGACAAATGGTGATGCTGTCAAAGCTAATAAACAAGATAAACCCGAAGCGAGAAATAATGCTAATGTCGCTAGATTAAATAATCTCGAATTAACATTAGGTAGTAATATCCAAATTATTCGTCCGCCAATTCTGAGCTTTAGTGCTACAGGTAATTTAAAAGTTAATGGCGCTTTAAATCAGCCTATACCTAATGGGACAATTCGGCTGCAAAAGGGTGGCGTGAATTTATTTACCACCCAATTTAACTTAGTGGGTGGCTATAAAAATACAGCCACATTTCGGACGGACTCACCCCGTGATCCCATTTTAGATGTGCGGTTATTTGCCAAAGTCCTAGATGCAGTGCAAACATCTGATGTTAGCAGAAGCAATTCCATCGGCGGCTTAGGTTCATTAGAAAGTGTGCGCGTGGAAGCAAGAGTCCAAGGGCCTGCTAGTAAACTCAACGAAAATCTCGAACTCACCAGCAGTCCCTCACGCAGTCAAACCGAAATTGTCGCTTTATTAGGCGGTGGGTTTATTGATACTCAAGGACGTGCTGATAGTACATTAGGCTTAATTAATATTGCAGGTTCCGCCGTATTTAATAACTTTCAAACAACATTTAATCAAATTGCCAATGCTTTTGGTTTGAGTGAATTTCGCATCTTCCCAACTGTAATTTCTGATAATCCCGAAGCAGGGAGAAGTAGTTCTACATTAGAATTAGCGGCTGAAGCTGGTGTTGATATTTCTACAAAGTTTTCGATTTCTAGCATCAAGATTTTAACTGCCAATGACCCCTTTCAGTGGGGGATAAATTACCGCATTAACGATGAATTACGGATACGCGCTTCTACTAACTTAGAAGATGATAGTCGCGCCGTGATTGAGTATCAAACAAGGTTTTAATTCGGTGAAGGCTACAGTATGGCGTTTCCTAGTCTACTGAAGTAAAAATTTATCGGCGTGCATCTGTGTGCATCCTCTTGCATCGGCGGTTGATTTTCTCCAGCTACACCTCACCCATTCACACTCCTACACCAAGTAAAGACGTTGTATACAACGTCTCTACAACTATCAATAATCTTTTTTTATTGATTTAACAAAAAAGAATATTTGCTCCTATTTAGTGGTTAGCCATAATATTTATGACATAGGCGGCTAAGGTACCTAGCTGAAATAACACATCAAGTTTGATTGATGGGCATTGCTAATAAATCCTCCAGATTTTGGAGTGTTACATTACCTGACGCAACAACTATGAATTGGCTAACTAGTACCATAATTATTGGCATCTCTGCTGCGATCGCAACTACTTTTGATGACAACTTATATTTGACAGCTTTCTTTGGTAAAGTTAATCGTCATTTCCGTCCACAAAATATTATTCTTGGTGAATTTTTAGGCTTTACTGTATTAGTCTTGGCGAGTCTTCCTGGTTTTTTGGGTGGGTTGATTTTACCCACAGCTTGGATTGGTTTACTAGGTTTTTTACCCATCGCAATTGGAATTAATCATTTATTAACTAAAGAAACAGAAGCTGAAACCGTACAAACCGTCTCCGTTGATTTTTCTGCGACTAAAACCAAGCACCGTAAAAAATCTCTTTGGGCTACCCTGCGTGATCCTCAAACTTATCGTGTTTCCGCAGTGACTATTGCCAATGGCGGTAATAATATTGGTATCTATGTACCATTGTTTGCTAGTAGTGATCTTCCTAGCTTAGGCGTAATTCTTGGTATTTGTTACTGCACTGTTGGCTTATGGTGCTGCTTATCTTATGTGTTAACCCGTAATCCTCTGATGGCACCGCTTCTGACTCGCTACGGTCGTAAGGTCTTTCCTTTGGTATTAATTTACTTAGGATGCTCTATCTTAATTAAAAGTGAATCATATCAGCTTTTACCTGCGATCGCTATGTTTACCCACTAATATTCAGTCAGTTGCACTCAAACATAGTATTTACCAGCCAACAATCTTTTTACCACCTATTGATAAATGTTTTCCCTTAATTGGGAAAACACATGGTAAGTATCTATCTTAGATTTGCCTGGAGAGTTTTGTTTGTCTTCTTCAACTTTAATCAAGTTATATTCAATGTTTTCAGCATAGATAGCAAAAGTGATATTAAAAATTTCTAGAAAATGAATGACCCATTTGCACTCATCTTTAGGTAATTTTTCATAATAACGAATTAAATGAGCAATTCTAATTTCTAAATGGCTGCGAGAATTCTGACAAATTAAAATTATTTTGAGGAGAATGATTACTAAAGTTAATGGATGACCTTGAGAAAGTAATAAAGTAAATAATTGTGAAGGCTCTCGACCATTTTCTGTAGTTAGACAGTCAATCAACCGATTACAGCTTCGTAAAAATAAGTTTTTATCTAAAATCTCTTCATCATATTCTGGCTTCCAATCAGCTAAATTTTCTTTTAATTGCTGATTTAATATTTTTACTAACTCCAAATTTTTAACAGAGAAAAACAAATACTTACGTATGCTTTCTTTAAAATCTTGAAATGTTTGCTCCTGTGTTTGTTTAATAAATATATGGGCTAAATTTTCATAACTAAATAACCCCTTTTTCACGATAATCATTTTAATCAGGCGTAAAACATTATCGCCCAAGATGCTAGGGTTGACATAGCGTGTAGTACTAGAAGCCGAGGACTGAGAACGGGCAATATACATTGCTAGTTCAAATTTGAAATTGTCCTTCATTTGCTTAGAAAGTTGCCTAGCTGCCTCTTGTTGCTCTTTGGGGTTATTAACATCTAAAGATTGGGCAACTAATAAATAAGCTGCATACCGATTGCTCCAGTGAGCTTTACCTTTGTGATCGTGTTTATGGGCAAATAATTTTAATTCTTGATAGTCTTCACTCTTAACAAAGTTTTTGAGCCAGCTTTTATATGTATGTAAACTGGTATAACTACTTTTTTTACATGGAATATCATAATTAACTAATAAGTTAATTAATTCTTGAATAGATTCATATTTTCTTTTAGATGCCCAGTTATTAACTATGATATAGCAACAACGCTTAATAGTATTCCGAAATTCCTGTTCATTGTTGGCTGAGAGAATTTTCCGAATGAGAGGTACTGTATTTAAACTACCTGATTCTAGAAAGTCAAAAAATAATCTTTTAAATTCTCGCAAAACTTCTTCTGGAGACTTTTCATTCACAATTTCCATGAAGAAGCTATATATTTTTTCTTGCCCAAGTTGGAGATTCAATAGCTGAGAATTGGGTTTAACAAAATTTTGTTCTTCTAAATCAGTAAACAGACTGTGAGTGGTCATGGAAGTTCTCAAGACCAATGAAGTTAATGTATCTATTATTCATTAGATTACCTGTGATAGCCATCAGTATCAATCAATTTTTCAAAGATAAGGTAATTTTTTGAATGAGTTTTGATGAATTTACTGAAGTCTTCTTCAAAATTAAATTTACAAAGCTCAATATTTCAGGAAAATTACGGTTATTGGTTATTTCACAGTACTTACGTACAAAAATTTTCTGTGGAGATTGGGTGTAAGGGTGATACCATTTCACTTTAAAAATGATACGAATATGCAAGTAGCGCCTCGACTTCGCTCGGCGACCAGAAGCAGAGTTGCAGAGGAAGCGATTTCTATCAGTAATTTCGTGAAATGGTATGAAAGGTTGTGGGATATCAGGATTTTAGATACATTTCCTCCCGCCTCCTCAATACGGTTCGGATAAGAAACTTACTTGTGTAGGCAAGCAAGGGTGCAGGGGTGAAAGGGGTGAAAGGGGGAAGGAAGGTACGCTCTCCCCTGCACCTGAAGCTCCTCTGCCCCCTACTCACCTCAACAGATACATTTGTTAACCGAACCGTATTGCCCGCCTCCTACTATAAAAGTCCCTTATTGCCTAAGTCCGAATTGTATATATACAGTTAAGCCTGCTTAGTATTACTTAAGCAGGCCTCATTTAACTTTTTTTAGTGGGGGTGGAGGGACTTGAACCCTCACGACCGTTTAAGGTCAACGGATTTTCATTCTCTTGCAGCTTTCACTACTACCTTTTGGTTTTGAGAATTGGACTCTCCCTTTACCCTCGCCTTTACGTTAGGGTAGCTCCCGTCGAGTCTCTGCACCTTCCTAAAACTTTGAGTTTTTCAACTCAGTACTTAATTTTAGGCTTGGCTCAGGATTGCCTTGTCTGGAAACAGATTTAGGTTTCCCTGAGTTTGAGAGCTGACACTTGAAGAATTTCTTCATCAAGGCTCAGTTTTCTAAGTCCGTAGCGTCTGCCATTCCGCCACACCCCCAAGTTTACTTAGGAGCCACTTGTTTTTTTGGAGGGCAGCAAACACCTCCTCATCTATTCCACCATCAATGTGCGTTTTGTGCAACTAGATTTAAAAATTTTGTCTATTTTGAGCGATCGCAATGTTTTTTGGCAATTTCTCACTTAGACAAGCATCTTTACCTTGGTGTTACAAGTACACACATCAGACACTGGCTTTGCTATTGTAGCACTATCCGAAAATTTGTCTAGTAAAAGTGCAGAATTTTTGGAAAGTTACATAAAATAGGACTCTTCAGCCTATGATGAAAAACAGATGCACCAAATGGCCTTGTCTACAAAGAGAGAAAACCTATGATCGTAGCCCTGCTGTATCTGATTTTGGCTGGCGCTTATTTATTAGTCCTTCCTGTGGCTGTAATGTTTTACATGAAGCTGCGATGGTATGTGGCTACTTCTATTGAGCGTGCTTTTATGTACTTTTTGGTTTTCTTCTTCTTTCCCGGTTTGTTGGTTCTGTCGCCCTTTGTGAACCTGCGACCACAACCGCGCAAAATTGAAGCTTAACAAGATTGGTAGGTCATAACTCTCATGCGACGCATCGACGCTCTTGGAATTGGTTTAGGCATTTTTATTGCTGGTGGCTTGGCTTATGTGGGATTACAACTTGTGGGCTTAGATGCTCAACAAGCTGGGATATGGAGCCAAGCTGTGCTAGTGGTGATTGGCTTGGTTGGTTGGGTAAGCACTTATGTTTACCGCGCTGTGAATAAAAATATGACCTACCATCAGCAAAGGGAAGACTATGAACAAGCGTTTTTCCAAAAGCGGTTGGAAGAACTTACGCCAGAAGAACTAGCCAAACTTCAAGCCGAGGTTGAACAAGAAAAGCAATCTCAGGTTTAAAGTGATCGTTTTATGAGTCAATAGTCAATAGTCATTGCTTTTGACTGTTGACCCTTGACTTTTGATTTTTGACTAATGACCGCCATTTCCGATCGCTTTGAAACCTTAAAACGGAATCAAGAGTGCGCTCTGATTCCGTTTATTACTGCTGGTGATCCAGATTTAGCAACCACCGCCTCGGCTTTGAAAATATTAGATAGTAGCGGTGCTGACTTGATTGAATTGGGTGTACCTTATTCTGATCCTCTGGCGGATGGGCCAGTGATTCAGGCGGCTGCTACCCGCGCTTTGCAACAGGGAACCAAGTTAGAAGGTGTTCTGGAAATGTTGCAAGATATTACCCCCAGCTTGCAAGCGCCAATTATTTTGTTTACTTATTACAACCCAATTCTGCACCGGGGTATTGAAAACTTTCTTCAGCAAATTGCAGCAGCTGGGGTGTCAGGATTGGTAGTACCTGATTTACCTCTAGAAGAAGCGGCTGGCTTGCTTAAACCTGCGGGTGATATCGGGATTGATTTAACTTTATTGGTAGCGCCTACTAGTTCGGCTGATAGAATTGAAGCGATCGCCCGTGCTTCCCAAGGATTTATTTATTTAGTGAGTGTGACTGGTGTAACTGGGATGCGATCGCAAATGGAAACACGAGTATCTGATTTACTAGGGCAAATTCGTAATGTTACTAATAAACCCATCGGGGTTGGTTTTGGAATTTCTCATATTGAACAAGCCCTTCAGGTCAGAGATTGGGGAGCAGATGCCGCAATTGTTGGTAGTGCTTTTGTCAAACGTTTAGCAGAAGGCACTCCTGAAGAGGGACTAGATGCGATCGCTCAATTTTGTCAAAGTCTGAAAGCTGCTCTACGCAGTTAATCAGCAGTAGGGAGAGTCAGGTAAGAACAAATGACCCTTAACTCTTAACACATAACTTTCTTGCCACCTTAGAAAAAGTAGATTAAGAATGTATAACAGTATAGTTTTTTTACCCTGGTTTAGTAGACAATTTGACCTTTATGGTCTTGAATATTAACAGCAGATTGCAGGCTGTAAAAAAACTAGCTGGTACTGTCGCTTATACTTTAAGTGTTTAGGTGAATTTTAGTAAGTAAAAGATTATGAGTGTGAGAGTGTGTCAGTCACAAAATAATTACGTCGCAGCTGAGGGACAAAAGCGATGAGTGAAAGCATGGCATTTATCGGTGGAGTCGCTGTGGCTGGGCTGGCGGCGCTTGTTTTGCTCAAGGGAACAAATAATCCCTTACAACCTAACTTTACTGTTACCCCCCAAATGCCCACTGTAGTTGCACCCCAACTACAGCCACCTGTGCAGTATCCATCTAACTACGGACAACCTTATCCGAATACTCAGCCACCTACCGCGTCTAACCCTGAGCTACGGGCAGAGTTTGAGCAGTTAAAAGCTGAATTAAATCGTTTAAGAACCGATAATGAACAGCTAAAAGGGGCAAATCAACGACTATTGGACAATCAAAACGCCCAACAGTTGTTATTAGCACAGCAAAATAGCCAAAAAGTTGCATCGGAAGTATTACAACCTCAAAACGCTTGGTGGACTTCACCAATTGTTTGGGCTGTGGGCGGTGCGACATTAACTGTTGGTGGCGGTATTGTAGTTGCTGGGGTATTGGCTTTATTTGGGCCGCGTAACCGTCCGACTCGCACAGTGCAGGTAATTCATCCCTATCAAGGTTCAACTCCGCCGTTGGTTCCTGTACGACGCGCTGAATTTCTTCCGCCTTCTCGTCAAGAAGCTAGAAGAGTCGAAGCGCCAGAATACGACGAAATGCACTAGTACAATAAGGCAAAAGTAAAAGGTCAAAAGGCAAAAGCAAGAATATTGATACCACAAGCCTTTTAGCAATTCCTGATGGTCACTGAGCGTACTTGTACTGAGCGCAGCCGAAGTGGTCGAAGTGTGGTCGGTTTATTTACGCCGAACTGTACTAGTCAGAATGCAGGAGTCATTTCACAAGGAATCACAATTTAATACTAATTTTGCCTACCAAGAGCAAGGTTTGAAACTTAATATTTCAGATACTCAAAGACGATTTTGTGAGAAATTCGTTCTAGCGGCTGACTTCTGAGTTCTGAATTCTTATTTGGAAAATTTTTGCCTTGTTAGATAAAGCATTTAGATAAAGCATGAGGTGAAGTTTCTACCTTGATGCTTAATTTTTTATTTTTGTTCTAATAGTAATCAAAAAAATAAGTTTCTCCCTGCTCTTCCTTGTTAAGTAGAAGGACTAAATTAAACTTAACTTGAGATTACTGGGTTTCGATACTTCGACTGCGCTCAGTATCCACACTTCGACAGGCTCAGTGCATCGCTTCGCTCAACCCTCTTCTAGTCAGCTTATTGAGCATTGAGCGTTCGCGTAGCGTCTCCCTTGGGGAGAAGTCGAAATGTGTATTCTAAATAATCTATCCACCTACTTATACCAATTCGCAATTCGCAATTCACAATGACGCTTGCAGGTTCGCTAACGCAATTAAGAAATCTAGCTCCAGCAAGACTTTCCTGATTTATATCTGTCGCATTCTTTTCTTAAATTGGTATTAGCAGATAATGGGAGATTTTTTGCTTGCAAGTCCCTAATGAGAATCAGCTAAAGACAAGAGAAGGGAGAAAAAAGAGACATAATTACTTCTATTCTGCCGATATACTGCACCAGTAATACCGTTTCTTGATGAAGATGCAACTTATCGAAGCTCAGATCCCCGACTTCTTGGAAAAGTCGGGGATCTTTTGGTTCAGGAATGATTTAGAAATGCTAGATGTGTCTACAGAATAGCTTCTAGTTCTTCTGCTCCAGCCTAAACTATGAGTAAATATTGACTTATATTTTTGATTTTAGCTCCAGAAAATGCGATATTTTTGTCCCAATTCATACCGGACTTTCCCTTGCATTCCAAGATTCAAGAAAGCATGATGTTAATAGGAAGAGACAAAACAAAGTTTCTTCGTCAAAACAACTTGAATCTTGAGGTTTATTATCATGGCTGAAATTAAAATTAATCAACTGAAATCTGAAAAAGCTGCTGATGAAATCGTTGACTTAAAGTCTAAATCAGCAAAAGAGTCTCCAGAGTTTACAGCTTTCACAACTGTACGTGGTGGTGTTGCTTTTGCAGTTGCTAAATGGTCTTCTTTCTTAGCGTAAGATAGGAAAAATTTCCAAAATAGTTCTGAAATACACAATCTTGGTTGCGGATTTCAGAACTATTTTAAAAGCAACTTTTCACAGTGACATAGTTAATTTTCTAAACGAATGTCACTGTGATTTATCTCATGTCTAGCTACTTGTCAAATTGTGGCTTGATTTTTGTAGTGGTGCAATAACTACATAATAATAAACATCAGGAGAGATATTATGCTAACTCTTAATAGTTCACCTATTGCTTGGTTAAATCGACAATATTTTGATTTAGGCCCTCTCAATGGCGGTAAACCTCATCATTATGGAATTGAATTTAGTTATAACAGTTTAATTAATAACACCACACTTCCTTATACTGTTCAAGTTAATGTCTCACCTTTCTTTCGAGAATCTCTGGTCAAAGAAACTGGGATGTATCAATATCATGTTAATCATCCACTAGAGTTAGCAAAAGAATTACGCACTGAGCGTTGGGAAAAGCTTTGTGAGTATTTATCTAATTATCAAGAACTACCCAATATCACCAAATTACGGGTGATGAACTTGTTGCGAAGCTTGTGCTTTCATCGAGTCGTAAAAGAGTATATCCCAGAAATATCTAATGATGAAATTGCTAGTAATGTGGAACTTGCTACTCTTGCATGGTGTAGGGCGCTTTCTAGCTTGATTACTCACTTTGACGATCGCACCTTTGATTATATTCAAGAAATTGCCGCGATCGCTACCCATGCGCCATCGGGAAGTAAGGTAAAAATCAACGCTGGCTTACAAATGGTAGTTGAATATTCCAAAATATTTGGAGATTTAGCCTCGGCTGAGTTTTGGCGTGAAGAAG
Source organism: Aulosira sp. FACHB-615 (assembly GCF_014698045.1). Lineage (GTDB taxonomy): Bacteria > Cyanobacteriota > Cyanobacteriia > Cyanobacteriales > Nostocaceae > Nostoc_B. The sequence continues at coordinate 76,649 of NZ_JACJSE010000002.1, read as the reverse complement.
TTACCAAGGACATTGAAATATTAAGACCTTCACTAAACGAGTTTGAATATAACTTGTTGATGAGTATGTACTATCGTTCTGTTTCTTTTGTGCCATTTTTACGCAGAGATAAACAGAAAGTAGTTGAAGAAATGGATTTATGCGAGTCTTACGCCAGAAGTTTAAAACCTGAAAATGAATTGCAACAAATTGTTGCACGGGAAAATCTCAGCTTGTGTATGGAAAGCCGTTCTAAAGAGTCGATATGGTTAAAGGATCTCGATTTAGCAGAAGAACGAGTACGTCTGATAGTCCAGCTAGAGCCTCTTGAACCGAGATATCATTTAGAATTGGCGGAAGTGTTAACCAAACGTGGCAAACTCGAAGAAGCCGCTAAATACTATCGTTCAGCTACAAGATTAGGCCCTCCAGGAACTCCAGTGGCTTGGTTTATGGCTGGTCAATGTCATGAAAAAATGGGTGAATTAGAATTAGCTAGTGATTGTTATCTGGCTTCTCTACAAATCGAACCAGAAGCTATCTCAGTTGTTCAACACCTAGCTAATATAGCGCCTAGTTTGGGAAATCCTGGCCTGGTGAATTGGAGTAATTTGCGTTTAGCAGAACTGGAAGAACAAAAGCAACAATTACAACCTAAAGCCGCACCTAACTTCCAAAGTGAATCCTTGTCTGCATTAAAGCGATCGGCTGATAAGGTATTAGTTTAAGATAACAACTAAGCTATGGCAGTTCTCAATGATTGGTAATTCTATTTGTCAGGGTAAACTGCCATACTGCACCTTTACAAATTTATCAATCAAAGAGGACTCCTATAGCAATTTACAAACATCTCTACCTTGTCCACCTTGTCTCCCTTTCCTCCCTTGTCTCTTTCATTCACATATCAAATAAAACTTTTATATATCCCTATTTAAAATGACAGACTCTATCTTAATTACCAGTCAAGATATTTTACATCAACTAAAACTATCTTGTAAGCTGCCAGAAATTATTGAACAAATTACGGCTGATCATATTGTGAAAGCTGTTGCTTTAGAAAATGGAATTAAGGTAGAAACAGAGGAATTGCAACAAGCAGCAGATAAAATTCGATTAGCTAACAACCTTGATAGTGCGGCTGAAACATGGCAATGGCTAGAAAAAAATTATCTGTCTCTTGATGATTTTGAAAAAATTACTTATAGTAGTCTCATTTTTGGTAAGTTAGCATCACACCTGTTTGAAAATAAAGTTGAAGAATACTTTTTTGTACACCAACTCGACTATGCTGGTGTGATTATGTACGAAGTAATTTTAGAAGATGAAGATTTAGCATTAGAACTTTATTACGCTATTAAAGAAGGTGAAATTAGCTTTTATGAAGTGGCTCACCAATATATCGAAAATATCGAATTACGTCGTGCTTGTGGATATCGTGGGTTAGTTCGTCGCCGAGATTTATTACCAGAAATATCTGCGGCTATTTTTACAGTTCAGCCTCCCCAACTTCTCAAACCAATTTTTACATCAAGAGGAATTCACTTGATTTTGGTAGAGGAAATTATTCAGCCAGAGTTAAATGCTCAATTGCGCCAACAAATTGTGGCATATTTATTTGCGGAATGGCTGAAGCAGCAAACGCAGCAAGTTACATATCAGCTTCAGCTTGAGTCTGTAGGTGGTTAGGAGATAAGGGAGACAAGGTGGACAAGGGAGACAAGGGAGAGTGGAGACTTTTATATAAATAACTGATCAATTGTATCTTCATCTAGAAAGGTTTTAGGATAAACTAAAGAGTTTCTATTTGTACTTTATTAGTATAGGCGTGCTGTAACGCATGTACACATTAGTAAAAATTATACTTGAGTATCATATTAATATCAGTTTGTAAATAATAGAGATACAAAAATAATTTTTATATCTAAATATCGAAGCTGTTTAACTGCGGAATTATCTGCTGAAAAAGTGTCGGCGTTCAATCGTGAAATCTGGCAAAGCTAAGTCTAGCAAGCTAATACAGCTATAAATATGTTGATGCTGAGGTTAATTCAAGCGGTTAATTTAATCAATTTTTGGGACATAAATGTTTTAGTTGATGTCCCAAAAAATTTTGTTTGCAGAAGCGATCGCCTGAACACCCGCACCAGAGATATCACATAGACTTCATCGTTGAATAAATATTCCATCGAGAAAAATATTTAATTGTTTTTACGGAAATTAATTTTTTGTATATGTATTTATAGCCCGGTGCAATTTAATCTGCACTGCTGATTGTCATTTACCTGCTGTCTAATTTGCATTGGGTAAATAACAACAGACATACCAATTTGTAGTGCATTTTTACCGTTATGTCGTACAACCAAGCACAATATGACATTGACAGGGCGCAAGCTCCTACAGGTAAGTATTTAACAAAGTTTCAACGCAAACTACTGCAAGAAAATTTACAAAAAGATTTATCTGATTCCTATCGTCAGCGCATTGAAATTATGTTGTTGACAGATGAAGGAAAGTCACAAACGGAAATTTGTCAAATTTTGGGATGTTGTGCAGCTACAGCACGACATTGGATGCACATTGCGCGAATCGGTATGGCGCATCAATGGCAAGATTTCCCTATTGGTCGCCCAAAAGCAGTGAATGAGCAGTATTTAGAGCGATTGAGAGAACTTGTGAGTAATAGTCCCCGCGACTATGGCTATTCTTTTCGGCGCTGGACAGTGAACTGGCTGCAAAAACATCTCGCCAAAGAATTAGGGATGGAAATTAGCGATCGCCATATTAAGCGACTCCTCAAACAAATGGGGTTATCTACATTACCAAAATCCCAAAATGCTGAAGCAACCCAACCTCAGCAAACTCATGGTGCCAAAATTTTGATTAAAGATTTGCGATCGGCAAGATTAACCTATGATAGCGACTTTTCGCCGATGAAGTTCACAAAATTAGGAAGAAATGTAGATATCTATGGTGCATAATCTATCCGTTCAGTTGATCACTCCCGAACAACTCAACGAGACTTTGGGCTGTTCCCTATCGGTAGAAGAATTTCAGTACTGTCTTCAACAAGCTAAATCCCTAAATCCAAAAGTTGGTAAATTCTGGCAAGGCGCAAATGTAGAACCTGGTATCTATATTGTGGTGACAGGTAAAGTCAGGCTACTAGATGATGTTGATGAATTAATTGCCACATTAGAAACAGGAACTTCCTTCGGGGAATTTACCTTATTTCCAGAAGCTAACCTCACACCATATTCCGCCAGAGCTTCTGTTAACTTGCAACTATGTTTTATTCCTGGTGATGTGTTGCAGTCATTAATGGCGAAATACCCCCAAATGCGGGATCATCTCTGGACTAAAGCCTTATCCCGTTCGCCACAACCAAACAGCGCGGATACTTCCTCTCTTCAGACATCTGAGGTGCATCCACATCATCAAATAGATATTGTTGCGCCGCCTGTCGAACCTCCAGATAGCAAAAAGATTAGTAAAGCTTACTTCCCCAACCCTAGTCAACGAGTCGGACATTTATGGCAGAGGGTAACTCGACGCTATCCGTTTTTTGCTCAACAAAGTGCTTCTGACTGTGGTGCTGCTTGCTTAGTGATGGTGTCGCGTTATTGGGGTAAACGTTTTAGTGTGAATCGTTTACGAGATATCGCCAATGTTGACCGCAACGGTGCATCGTTGCGAGGATTAGTCATGGCGGCGGAAAGCCTCGGTTTTAACACTAGACCGGTGAAAGCTAGTTTTAATCAGTTAGCCAAGCAAAAATTACCTGCGATCGCTCATTGGGAAGGCAAACATTATATAGTTGTTTACGAAATTACTCCCAACGATGTGATTATTGGCGACCCCGCCATCGGTCAAAAAACCCTCAGCCACAGCGAATTTAAAGCTAACTGGACTGGTTATGCTTTGCTGTTGCAACCAACAGCCGCTTTTAAAGATGCCAAAGAAGCCTCTACACCTTTTTGGCAATTTTTTGGATTAATGAAACCTCACTCGCTGGTGATAGTTGAGGTGTTGATTGCTTCTGTATTTATCCAAATCTTTGGGCTGATTACCCCGTTATTTACCCAGTTAATTTTAGACCGTGTGGTTGTCCAGCGATCGGAACTGACATTAACAGCCGTGGGTTTAGGGTTGCTGATGTTTAACTTGTTCCGTGTCGCCATGATGGGGTTGCGTCAATATCTCTTAGACCATACAGCCAACAAAATTGACTTAGTATTAATTGTTGGTTTTATTCGCCATACATTGCGACTACCTTTGAGTTTTTTCGAGTCGCGTTATGTGGGCGATATTGTCTCCCGCATTCAAGAAAACCGCAAAATTCAAAGATTTCTTTCTGGTGAAGCATTATCTATACTCTTAGATTTATTCACCGTCTTTATTTATGTCGGCTTGATGTTTTGGTATAGCTGGCGTATGGCTTTGCTAGTATTAATTATTGTGCCACCATTCGCCTTATTAGCATTAATCGCTACACCATTTTTGCAGAGAATTTCGCGGGAAATCTTTAATTCTGTCGCCAAGGAAAGCAGTTACTTAATTGAAGCCTTAACTGGTGTGCGAACAGTCAAAGCCACAGCAGTGGAACAAAATGTGCGTTGGCATTGGGAAGAGTTATTAAACCAAGAAGTAAAAACCAACTTTGCCAGTCAAGTTATTAGTAATCGACTGCAAATTATTAGTAATACAATTCAAGCCTTGGTAACTACCGCTTTGCTCTGGTTTGGGGCGCACTTAGTAATTCAAAATCAATTAACGATTGGGCAGTTGGTTGCATTTAATTTGCTTTTAGTCAATATTATTACCCCATTTCAAAGATTAACGGTTTTGTGGAATCAATTGCAAGAAGTCGTGATTGCTGTAGAACGGATTAATGATGTTTTAGATGCGGAGCCAGAAGAAGATTTACAACATCAATTAAGGCAAAATATTCCTCAACTCCAAGGTAGTATCCGGTTTGAAAATGTGACCTTTCGCTATCATCCAGATAGTGATGTGAATATTTTAGAAAATCTCTCATTTGAAATCAAACCAGGGCAGATGGTAGCTTTAGTAGGGCGGAGTGGTTCAGGTAAAACTACTATTTCTAAGTTAGTTTTAGGGTTATATCCGCCTACTGATGGCAAAGTCTTAATTGATGGACAAGATATTACTAGCATTTCCTTACGTTCTCTACGTTCTTGTGTGGGAGTAGTTGACCAAGATACCTTTTTATTTGGTGGCACAATTCGAGAGAATATTAGTTTAGGATATCCAGGAGCTACCTTAGCAGAATTAATCGAAGCTGCTAAATTAGCTGGTGCGGATGAGTTTATTAAAAAGCTACCCTTGGGATATGAAACCCAAATAGGTGAAGGTGGCGGCTTGTTATCTGGTGGACAGCGACAACGAATTGCGATCGCTAGAGCTTTGTTAGGTAATCCACAGCTATTGATTTTAGACGAAGCTACCTCCCATCTAGATACTGAATCGGAAAGAATTATTCAACAGAATTTAAATAAAATCCTCAAAGGCAGAACAACATTAGTTATCGCCCACCGCCTTTCTACAGTGCGGAATGCAGATTTAATTTTAGTCCTAGATCGAGGGCTATTAATTGAAAGTGGCACTCATGCAGAACTAATGGCTAAACGAGGACATTATTTCTATTTAAATCAACAGCAAATGCAAATTAATAGTTAGTTATTGGTCATTGGTAATCATAATTTACGCAAGATTATGAAAAAACTAACCGCAAAGGACGCAAAGGACACGAAGTTATAAGATTTTGAGAGATTTATTGCGTAAGTCATAGATAATTTGCGATTTTTTGATTATCTCTTCTCTTCATCTCTAGCCCCTAATCTCTAACCTCTAGGAAAAATTATGACAAATACATTGAATGGTAAAGTATCACACTCAAAAGATATATCTGAACCAGAACTTATCGATGAAGCTGTATTACCAAAAACTGATGATTGGTCTGATGTTACCAGAGAAACTCTTGATAACTTACCCCAAGTTTGGACGCGAGGAATATTATATTTTTTAGTTGTGTTTGTCTCGATAATTTTGCCTTGGACAGTGTTGGCTAAAATTGATGAAACTGGTACAGCGAGAGGTAGAGTAGAAACTCAAGATAAAACGGTTAAACTCGATGCGGCTGTTACGGGGACGGTTGCTGAAATTCGTGTTCAAGAAGGAGATACAGTCAAAGCGGGGCAAACTTTATTAATATTAGATTCGGAATTAGTCAAATCAGAATTACAACAAGCTCAAGATAAATTAGAAGGACAGTTAAATCGACTGACGCAGTTAAATTCCGCTAAAAATCAACTTTTGGTTTCTTTAGCTACCCAAGAGCAACAAAATCAATCACAACAATTAGAAAAACAAGCACAAATTGAGCAATTCCGCCAAAATCTTCAACTATCTACTAATACTTTTAACTTACAAAAAGCCGCAGGTATAGCACAATTAAATCAAGCGAAGCAAACTATTATCCAAAACGAAAAAGCGAAAAAGTTAGCGGAAGTTAGCTTGGCGATCGCCCAACGTGAACTAGAGCGTTATCAAAAAGCCTTTAAAGACGGAATTGCGGCGGAAGTTAACGTTGTCGAAAAAGAAGATGCTCTTCAAGAACGAATAAAACTGTATGAACAAACAAAGGCAGATATTCAACAGGCAAAATTACGTTTAACTGAACAACAAAGTAGTTATGAACGGAATATTCGTCAAGCAAATGCCGAAATTGAACAAGCCCAGTTACGCCTCAAAGAACAAGAAAGTAGTTATCAAACTTTAACTCGTTCTGGTAAACTAGCCATTTTAAGAATTGCCGAACAGGAAAAAAATATCGAAACCGAAATTACATCTTTACAATCAGATATCGCTCAAACTAAAAGCCAAATTGCAGCTTGGCAATTTCAATTGCAACAAAGAGAAATCAAAGCTACTAGTAACGGAATTTTATTTCAACTACCAATCCAAAAACCTGGAGCCGTTGTCCAATCTGGCACAATGTTAGCAGAGATAGCACCTGCAAATTCACCTTTTATCATTCGCGCCACAATGGCCACAACAGAAAGTGGTTCTTTGCACACAGGATTACCAGTGAAGCTAAAATTTGATGCTTATCCATTTCAAGATTATGGCGTAATCTCAGGTGAGCTAATTAAGATTTCTCCTACTACTACAGAAATAGACACACCCAATGGCAAAGTTGCAGCTTATAACTTAGATATTGCCCTCAAACAAACTTGTTTACCTGCTGCGAATAAATGTATACCCTTGCGTCCTGGTGATACAGCCACAGCCGAAGTCGTTATCCGCCAACGCCGAATCATCGATTTTCTACTTGATCCATTTAAGCAGTTGCAACAAGGAGGAGTGAAGCTTTGAGAAGGCAGGAGTTGTAAGAGGGTGTTTGAAAAGTGGTTGGTTGTGATTATTAGCACTTCTTGATCCCCCCTAACCCCCCTTAAAAAGGGGGGAAATGCTTCAAAGTCCCCCTTAAAAAGGGGGATTTAGGGGGATCTACAAGTCTAAAATACAACACCAAAAAGTTTTCAGACATCCTCTAAGGCAGTCCCGATGAAACTTGTTTCATCGGGACTGCCTGGTTGGTGAGCGAACTTGTACTGAGCGCAGCCGAAGTAGCCGAACCACTGCCTTCTGCCTTCTTCCAACTACATATCACCCTTGTTTAACAAACAAAGCGCGATAAACTGGTTCACCTTTATTTTGAGTAGCAATTTCTCGTTCTGTGGCGACTGGTAGGGGATTTTCGGCTAACCATTCATCTGTACCGACTTTTGTAAAGGCTGAGTTTTCCGCAAAGCGATCGCACATTTCCACAGCAATAAACTTCATATCTGATTGCAGAAATACAACTCCACCCACTGCTAAATATGCCGCTAATTCTGTTACTAGTTCTGGTTGGACTACACGCCGTTTAGCATGACGAGTTTTAAACCAAGGATCAGGAAACTGAATTGTCACCCTTTGTAAAATTCCTGGTGCTAAACCAGATAACAGAGGTTCTAAGGAATTGTTCGCATTGCAGTACAAATAATGCAGGTTGCTTAAACCCAACTCAGAACGCAACTGATTCGCTTCCACTACCAATGGTTCCCGAATCTCTAAACCAAGAAAATTCCAGTTAGGTTCTACCTGCGCCATTTGCAACACAAATCTACCTCTAGCACAGCCAATATCTAAATGTAGTGGTTGGTTTGGTTGTGCATAAACCTTTTCCCACTCTAAGGGATTAACTGGTGTACGATATTTGCGGGCTAATGGGTTAACGTGTTGGCGGACTCTCACAGGTGCCAAAGCTGGTACTCCTCGTTAGGATATGCAGATAGAAAATTAAGTATACAATTATATAATAAATTTAATTAAGTAGTTAAATAATTAAGACACTATACAATTTTAAAATTATTAAATAGAGCCTAATTATCAAGATAAATTTTGACAAACATCAAAATAATCAGGCGAAATTTCCAGAGATTTATACACATTATTGATATTGAAATTTAAATTTCAACTTTTTGGAAGCTCAAAAATATATTTATGCTCAATTATTGGTGGATAAATAGATCCCCGACTTCTTAAAGAATTAAGGTTTCTGAATTTTGCTGTATTTACAAATGTTAAGAAATCATTTTCCTGCCGAGTAGACAAAGCAAAGGTTATACTTTGTGGAAAAGGCTTTTTTTAACCTGTATTTTTAAATTTGCCCGCAAATCAATGGCTCTCAATTTTCGCTTTGCTGTAGTCAGCGACTTACACATTGCACTTCCCCATACAATCTGGGATCATCCCAGTCGGTTTCATTTGGTGGAAGTTAGTATCCCAGCTTTTGAAAGTGTCATCGAACATTTAACACAACTTGATTTAGATTTTCTGTTGCTTCCAGGCGATTTAACCCAGCATGGTGAACCAGAAAATCATCTTTGGTTACAACAACGCTTATCTAAGTTGCCATTTCCGGTTTATGTGGTTCCGGGTAATCATGATGTACCTGTAATCATGGCAGATGAGCAATCCATTAGTTTTGCTGATTTTCCCAATTATTACCGCAAGTTTGGCTATGACAATCCTGAGCAAATTTACTACACTCATCAAGTGTTACCGGGAGTGCGGTTAATTGGGTTAAATTCCAATTTTTTTGATGCAGAAGGTAAGCAGCTAGGACGTTTAGATCAGCAACAACTAACTTGGTTAGAAAATGTTTTAGCAACAGCAACAGAAGAGTTAGTGTTGGTGATGGTGCATCACAATGTAGTTGAACATATACCCCAGCAGACGCGCCATCCGATGGGGAACCGCTATATGCTGCAAAATGCGCCGCAACTGTTAAAACTGCTGCGTCAATATCACGTCAAGTTAGTATTTACAGGGCATCTGCATGTTCAGGATATTGCTTGTTCAGATGGAGTTTACGATATTACTACCGGCTCTTTAGTGAGTTATCCTCATCCTTACCGAGTTTTTGAGTTTCGCCAAGATAACTACGGCAGAGAATGGTTGCAAGTATTATCGCATCGGGTGGAATCTGTACCGGATTTTCCCAATTTGCAGCATTTATCAAAACAATGGATGGGCGATCGCTCTTTTCCTTTTTTGATGAAATTTCTCACTCATCCACCGTTAAACTTACCATCAGAGCAGGCGCAAGTCATAGCTCCCAGTTTACGTGACTTTTGGTCAAAAATTGCCGATGGGGATGCTGTATTTGACTACCCCCAATTTCCGCAAAATGTCCGTCACTATATTCAAACTTACAGTGCGATCGCTCGTTGTGGTACTCCCCACTTTATTGATAACAACAGTACTTTGTTGTTGGAGAAGTAGAAGAGTTAGGGGACAAGGGGGACAAGGGGACAAGGGGACAAGGGGGACAAGGGGGACAAGGGAGACAAGGGAGCAATTTTTCTACCTTGTCTACCCCCTCTACCTTGTCTACTCCTACTCAGACTACAACACTCAGCACTTAAAACTCTGACTGACGACAAATGCCGAATACAGAAGTGTAACCATGTAGGAAAGTATTACCGCCTACAGGGCCAATTTCGCCACCGCAGAAAAAGCCGCCGATGGGAATATTTTGGAAGTAACGCCTAAATAGTGAGGAGTCAAAATTAGGTTTACCATAAAGTCCTTCGCCTCGACCGACGCAAGCAAACATTAATGCGGCAATTGCTGAGGATGAAGGCTGTTCTTGGTTTTGATATTTTTCCAAGAGAAATTCTAAGTCTTCGGCGGAAGCTTCGGCATCACGTAAATGAAATTGTAACCGTTGACCAGGCCGGACGCGATCGCCAATTGCGATCGCGCCTCCAGTGGGATCTACTCCTAAAATACTGCGAATTAAAAAGTCTCCTTGCTGCAAAGACATTTTAAATTCATCCATCGCCACGCCAACAAATAAAGAATGTTGGGCTAAAGTGCGTTCTTGATCACTCAGGCTATTAATTAAATCACGCAACACCACCAAAGGCACTTTTTCATCTAGTTCTAAAATAATGTTGCGTTCGGCTTTGGTAACTTGCATTGGGTTCCCAATGGGGCGACAGCCTTGAGCCACAATGGTTTCTAACACAATATTACCAGTTAAAGCCAAGCCGACAGTGCCTTCACGGTAGAGGCGATCGTTACAAAACAGCGCCTGTCTCCCACCCATACCGCCACCACTAGCTTGTCCCCCCACAATCACCGAACCGGGATAAGCAAAGTCTAATCCTTGCAATAATTCATTAATACCGGAAGAAAAAGAACTAGACAACAGGATAAACTGTGGTTTGGCGGATGGTTCCACACCAATTAAATTCACCCAAGCATCTGGAGAACTGTCCAAATCGGGCAATTCATCCGCCAAAATATGAAAAACGCGGAGATTCACCCCCGGTAAATGTGCCAATGTTAAACTTAAAGCTGCTTCTGCTTCTATCTCTTGAGTTTCCCCATCTGATGTAGTTCCAATTACCCCACCACCGCTACAACCAATCATGACGGGTACAGACAGTTTTTCTGCCAACAAAGGTAAAAGCCGAGAATATTCACTAGCAAAAGCAGATGAAATAAATACCAGCCCTAAATCCGCCGGTGCTGTTAACGAAGACGTAGTTTTCTGCACCGCATCTGTAATAGCGGCTTCTAGAGAAGGACGGGTTGATAGGGCATTAGCCCACTGCATTTGATCTGCCATGAAATTTCATCTCTTCCTTTTTCATCGTGCTTTTAGCCCCAGGTTTTGACAAGGTAAAGCGTCTCACAGACTGCCTCACCGCCCTGCTTACCTCCTGTTAGCAGCCTTTAAAGACAGATATTCATCAATAACCATTACATACAATGAATCATGCAATAAATATAGTTTATAGATGCACCTTCGCAGTACTGACTCTATAAAATCTTAAAAGATATAGCATTCCTAAATGAATTACAAACAAATCTACTCCCCACTCCCTACTCCCAGCCTCAATCAGTAATTTAGAAATAAAAATACAGCCTGAATATCCCAATATACCGTGGTTATCTATCATCAGGCGGCCATAGATACTAAGTGGCTCAACTAATTAGGTAGAATGATGAATGATAGTACAGAAAATAGAAATTTTTGAACTTTTCTATACTAGTATTAACAACACACAGCAAAACGAAAGCTATGAGCGAAACCAAAGCCAAAGTTGATCTTGAAGAACAAATTCAAGCAGAAGTAGAACAAGCTCGTGCTGTCTGCGACATCTCAGGTAGCAATTCTGCTGAATGTGCAGCCGCTTGGGATGCAGTTGAAGAACTGCAAGCTGAAGCCTCTCACCAGCGCCAAAATAAGCCCAAAAATTCTCTAGAACAGTACTGCGACAACAACCCAGATGCAGTTGAGTGTCGAGTTTACGATGAATAGACATTGAGTGGGTAAATTTTTATTCATCCAATCAAGCAAGCAACCAAAATCTATTTACTGTGACTTTGTGCTTGATCCTTTTTAGGGTATGTTTTTTAACTCATCCCAAATCACAAGTTGTCAGTTAGTACAAGTTACAAAAGTAAAGGATACACAAGTTGCTTGTTTTTTTACCTCCACACAAGCACATTTCACCCCGATGAAGGATGAAGTGAGTAACCAGACATCAATATTATTGAGCTATAAGAATACGGTTTGATTCCTGAATCTAGTTGTGTAAGCAGGGAGTAGGGAATGGGGAGTAGGGAGTAGGGAGTAGGAAAGAAGCCTGCTCTGGGTGTGCTGATTTTTTTCCCAAATCAAATTATGAATCCTCTATTTAAATATTTTTCCGTAACTACTGCCTGATGAGAGTCTTATAGTCATTTCCAATATTTGCAGAAGTATCCGTTATTATTAAATATCTGTTCTTCATGCAAACTTTTTATTGAGCGTCTGGCAAAGATAATGGAAGATGTGTGGTTTCGCCCTTATGTCTGGGCTGATTATCGACTGGCAGTATTATTTACACTGATTATCCCCTTAATTCTGCTGATTTGGGCATTTGTTCAAAGGGCAGAAGGAATACAACGCCTGTTAATGATTTACTGGCGAGTGGCAAGTTTGTTTGCAATTACAATTTATTTAATGATTGCTGAGTATCCAGTCAGCTTTGTTTCTGGGTTGATAGCGCGTATTCTGATTCCGATTTCTCTGTGGTTTTGGGTGGATCTCAATGATGAAATTGAGTATCAACAGAGTGGCTTATTAAAGCTAGTTTTTACTTCTTGGCGCTGGGCTGTAACAGTTTATAGTTTACTGGGTGCGATCGCCTTTGTTCCTTTTATCGGTTGTGCCTTTTCCGAAACAGCCATTAAAAGTCCCTATTGTCGAGTCTGGTTTGAAGCCCCGTTAATCTTTAAAGACTACTTCCATCACAACAGCAAACCTGCATTCCTCGGTTTTCTGGGTATTACCTGTTTAGTGATTTATGTACTTTACTTAAGCTACTTTGTTCTGATTAAGCTGGGCAAACAAGGACGTTCAGCAACACCTCAGTAATTAACTCCAAGACAAAGTTCCAATTTGATGAATAATTCCATTGGCAAGCGCCTAGAACAATACACCAGCAAACGCCCCCAAGAAGTTTTATTGATTACGGTAGAAATAGGCGATGAACAAGACAAAATTGCAGTCTTCAAAGGTTTTTCTAGTTCTTTAATGCGTCCCACCGCTTTTGATCCTGATGTCCCCGTACTCTTAGACGAGGCCACAATTCTCAGTATCGATCGCATCGCCAGCCCGTATAATCCTGAAGCACCCCGTTACATCGAAAAAGGCATCTCTTGGGAAGCAATGCAAGCTTTGTTGGTGGAAGTGGGGGTGTGAAAGATTTGGGGGAGTAGCACCTCGACTTCTCCTGACGGAGACGCTGCGCGAACGCTTGGCGACAGGGGGGCAGAAGAATTTTAGATTTTGGATTGCCAATTTTAGATTGAAAGATTTTCATAATCTAAAATCCAAAATTGATGCACTCAGCACTATGAACTAATGACCAATGACTAAAGCTGGATACACTTTACCTGTGTTTGCTTGTGCGGCGGCGATGGCGGCGTTACATTGGTTACGCCAAAATCAGTCTTGGCAAACTGTGGCGGTTGACTTAATTACACCAGCGCAAATCGCGGAAATCCCGATAGAACAAGTGGCGGGGTTATCGGAAAATTTGGCTTTGGGAATTACTCGTAGTGACCCTGGTGATAATCTTGACTTGACGCGGGATACACCAATTTGGGCAATGGTGGCTTGGGGTGGCGAAACAGCACAAGCAGTCACAATTAAAGGTGGGGAAGGAATTGGCAAAATTCTGGATGCAGATGATCAACCCGCGATTTATCGTTATGCCCAAAATTTATTGCAAGAAAACTTGCAACGGATGTTAGCACCTGGGGAAAAAATCACAGTCACGATTATTTTACCCGAAGGGCGATCGCTGGCTGTCCGCACTTCTAATGCTGCCTTTGGTGTCGTGGAAGGACTATCGCTATTAGGAACAACCGGAATTTCCCAACCTTTAAGTTCACCTGATCAGTTAACCGCGTTTCGGGCAGAATTACAACAAAAAGCCAGTCGCTTTGAGAGTTTGGTATTTTGCATTGGCGAGAACGGTTTAGATTTGGCGCAAAAAATCGGGATTAATCCCGAACAATTGGTAAAAACGGCTAACTGGTTGGGGCCGATGTTAGTCGAGGCGGATGCTTTAGGCGTTAAAGAAATCTTATTGTTTGGTTATCACGGCAAGTTGCTGAAATTGGCGGGAGGAATTTTTCACACCCATCATCATTTGGCAGATGGACGGCGGGAAATTTTAGCAGCCCACTGTGCTTTGGCGGGAATGCAGTCATCAGATATACAAGCAGTATTTCATAGTCCCACGGCAGAAGCAGCCCTGAAATATCTGCGAGAATTTGATACTGTCAGTGGTAGCGATTGGGTAAATCAAGTTTATGGTGCGATCGCTCAAACCATAGATACTCGTTCTCAAGAATACATGCAAGCCCATAATAACCGAAGTACGACAGTACCAAAATGCGGCTCAATTCTCTTTGATCGCGATCGCAAAATTATCGTAAAGAGTAAAACTGCTTGTTTCTTAATCGCAAAATTATGTTAACTTAATATGAATAATCATTAATAATCTAAATAAATAGCTTTTTCAGTAACCACTCTAGGGTAATTTATTCCTTCTAATACCATGTCAGATTGAATGACCGAGCAAACGCTTTATAACCCGCGTTTGTAGGGGGTTCCTTTACCATTTACCAGCCTCAGAAGGCAGAGATAGTAAAGTGCTGAGTGCCAGAAAGCAGAGTCTAAACCAAGTACTGTCCAGCTTTCAGCAATCAGCGCAATTCTCATCTAAGTAACTCCGGCGATAAGTGGTATTTTTGTCAAACCACAGTGCAACCATCTACTACTTCATTCACACTTCCCCATCATGAATACAGCGGTGACTCTACTAACCGAACAAGCACCTCAACCAGTAGAAGAATTGAGGCAGCTTGAGCGTCAAATGATTATTATTTTAGACTTTGGCTCTCAGTATTCCGAACTGATAGCGCGACGCATTCGTGAAACTCAGGTATATTCTGAAGTTCTGTCTTATCGCACCACAGCCGAACACTTGCGGCAACTTAACCCCAAAGGCATTATTCTTTCTGGCGGGCCGAGTTCAGTTTACAGCGAAAAAGCTCCCCATTGTGACCCAGAAATTTGGCATTTAGGCATTCCCATTCTGGGTGTATGTTATGGGATGCAGTTAATGGTAAACCAACTCGGCGGGGAAGTGGCGAAAGCCGATCGCGGTGAGTATGGCAAAGCCTCATTATATATAGATGATCCCACAGACTTATTAACCAACGTCGAAGACGGCACAACCATGTGGATGAGTCACGGCGACTCCGTGGTGAAAATGCCAACTGGGTTTGAAATTTTAGCCCATACAGAAAATACTCCCTGTGCGGCTGTTGCTGACCACGAAAAGAAACTTTATGGTGTGCAGTTCCACCCCGAAGTTGTACATTCCATTGGTGGTTTAGCCTTAATTCGCAACTTTGTTTATCATATCTGCGAATGCGAACCAACTTGGACAACTGCTGCCTTTGTGGAAGAAGCAATCAGAGAAATTCGCGCTAAAGTTGGTGATAAACGGGTACTTTTAGCATTATCTGGCGGTGTTGATTCTTCTACCCTAGCTTTTTTATTGCATAAAGCGATCGGTGATCAACTGACTTGTGTATTTATCGACCAAGGCTTTATGCGGAAATATGAGCCAGAACGGTTAGTGAAATTGTTCCAAGAGCAGTTTCATATTCCTGTAGAATATGTTAATGCCCGCGATCGCTTCTTAGATACCATTGCAGGTGTAACAGATCCCGAAGAAAAACGCCGTCGCATCGGTCATGAATTTATTAGTACCTTTGAAGAAGCATCAAAGCGCCTCGGCCCCTTTGATTACTTAGCTCAAGGTACACTGTATCCAGATGTCATCGAATCTGCCGATACCAACGTTGACCCCCAAACAGGCGAACGGGTAGCAGTCAAAATTAAAAGCCATCACAACGTCGGCGGTTTACCCAAAGATTTGCGATTTAAATTAGTCGAACCTCTGCGGAAACTTTTTAAAGATGAAGTCCGCAAAGTTGGTCGTTCTATTGGTTTACCAGAAGAAATCGTCCAGCGCCAACCTTTCCCCGGCCCTGGTTTAGCAATTCGCATCATCGGTGAAGTCACCGCCGAAAGGTTGAATATTCTCCGCGATGCTGATTTAATTGTGCGCCAAGAAATCAATCAACGTGGATTGTACAACGAAGTTTGGCAAGCCTTTGCTGTCTTGCTACCCATTCGCAGCGTTGGCGTAATGGGAGATCAAAGAACTTACGCCTTTCCCATAGTTTTGCGAATCGTCACCAGTGAAGATGGTATGACCGCAGATTGGGCGCGTCTCCCCTATGATGTGTTGGAAGTCATTTCTAACCGGATTGTGAACGAAGTCAAAGGTGTGAATCGTGTAGTTTACGACATCACATCCAAGCCACCTGGAACCATCGAATGGGAGTAATTAAGTGAATGTTTAAATGAAAGATTGAGGTGGGTATGTCCCACCTTTTTTTTCAACAATTATTGCTGATAAGACAATGAGAAAGATTTGGGGGATTCTCCCCCACGCCCCCGATTGGGGGACGGTTGCGTCCCCCAAACCCCCTCCAAAATCATTTTTTCGTTTTTTATTGAGTCATTCGTCATTATTTGTTGCTTTTGTTGTAATTTAGGGTTCTTATCTAAACTGTATTGGCTGATATGCCAGGAGGTAGAGAAAAGAAGAATTTCTAGATTTAATTCTTTTGCGGTGTATCTTATTGAGTTTCAATGGTGTATCTGGAAAAAGTTATGCGCCAGAAGTAGAAATAAATGGGGGAAACTTAGGGTTAAAGCTGATAGTCGTCAAAAATTAGTAGTAAAAATTGAGCCATCTCAAACATTTGTAACAGGGTAAGTAGCTAAAATGTCAAAATTAGCTTTACTAATTGGTGTAAGTGAATACACACAAGGGTTAAATCCCTTACCTGCTGCGACAAAAGATGTGGAAGCTGTACAGAGGGTTCTCCTACATCCTGAAATGGGGAATTTTGATAGTGTGCAACCACTGATTAACCCTGAACCATTAGCAATGCAGGAAGCAATTGAGAACCTTTTCGCTAACCGTAAACGAGATGATTTAGTGTTACTCTTTTTTTCCGGTCATGGGATTAAAGACTCTAGTGGAAAACTTTACTTTGCTACTCGTCTCACCCGCAAAACATCTCAAGGAGAATTAGTTAAAGCTACGGCTGTTCCTGCAACTTTTGTGCATGACATCATGAGCAACAGTCGCTCACGACATCAAGTCATTATTCTTGACTGCTGCTTTAGCGGAGCCTTTGCAGAAAACTTGTTAGCTAAGGATGATGGTTCAATCAATGTGAACAATCAGTTAGGAGGTGAAGGGCGAGTTGTACTGACTTCCTCAACTTCTACTCAATACTCTTTTGAGCAAAAAGGCACAGAACTATCAATCTATACCCAGTATTTAGTAGAAGGAATTGAAACCGGGGCTGCGGATTCCAACAGCGATGGAGCGATCGCAGTAGATGAATTACACAACTATGCTAAACAAAGAGTACAAGAAACTGTCCCGGCAATGAAGCCAGAAATTTATGCAGTTAAAGAGGGCTTCAAAATTTTGCTTGTTAAAGCTGGGATTCGTGATCCACAACGAAGATATCAAAAAGAAGTTGAAAGAGTTTTGACTGATGGCAATATCTTTCCACCAGATCGCCGTTATCTTGATGAATTATCGAGTCAACTAGGAATCTCTCAAGTTGAAGCTAATTATATTGAAATTGCAGTGTTAGAAGCCTATAAAAACTATCAAAATAACTTGGAACAATATAAGCAGATTTTTTTACATAACATCCAACGTGAATCTACTTTAAGTGAAATAACTCGTCATAAGCTCAATCAATTCATAGAGCGTTGGGAGCTTAAATACGAGGATATCTTACTAATAGAAAATCAAATTACGCAACAATTAAAAGTTGCACAAATAGCTGAAAAACCTTATAATCCTGTTCCTATCTTTGCAAAATCATCAAATTTAAAGTCACAACCGAGAAGTTCTAATTCCTGGGTTGGTGTAGTGATAGTTTTCATTGCTCTCAGCTTTCCCTTAACAGTTGGGTGGGGAGTATTTCGTTTTATCACATCAATTTTTCCAGAAATTTCTATCCAACAAGAGCCGGAAATTACACAAGCTGAGTATGAAGCAGTAAAATATGGAATGACCTACGAAGAAGTTGCAAAAATCATTGGTTCACCGGGAACAGAATCTGGTGGAAGTCAATCGGGCTCTGGCACAATAATCACCCGTTATAAGTGGAAAAAAGGCTTTCCCAAACCTGATGTGACTCTGACATTTAAGAATAATAGATTAATAGATAAAGGGATGTGGTGGTAAAGTTCACTTTAAGTTCGATGAACACATTCAGTATATTGGATGGGGTAACAAAACTCAATATTATCCAGACTGTGTTGGGTTACGCGATCGCTATGAAGTGGTATAACTATGACCCTAAATATATTTATAGACTATAAACTCATCAACGATTTGCAGTGGCATATAGTTGAAATGTCACCTGAAGAATATTTTGATACTAGTTTGTTAGAAGAAGGTGAACAATTAATATGGAACAGTATTCCAGAATATAATCATGCTATTGAATATTTAAACATTGACCCATCTTTAGTATCTGATACAAGAATTAGAGTTCAAGACAGTGAGTCTTTAAAAACCTTAACAATAACAACAACATTTTGGAATAATGGAAATAATTTTATTATTGAGCGTATTGATAATGCTCTAGATAAAGCTAAGTATGTGATGATAATACAGACTAAATTACAAGAAGATCCGACAATATGGGAAATTATGAGATTTAAGAAGAAAAGTGATGTACTTGAGCTTGAATTTCACACTTTCATCAGAGAAAATGAAGACGGATCTCAGACAGAGAAAAAGATTTTTCCCAAGGAAATTTGATATGGTAATTAGCTTTTATGTAGCAAGCACAAAAAGCTTTTTATCTTGGAGGATATTGGAGTGCGATCGCCATCCTTTTTACTCTAATATTCTTTATAGCAATTCAAAAAATTCTTACCATAAATTTAGGTTGGGTGGAAAAATAAAAATCAACATTATCCAGCCTTTGTTGGGTTACGCTATCGCTCCGCCCAACCTACGAATTGGTATTACTTATTCACAAAATAATGTTGTTGAAAGTAATCGATGACTTCTCTAGGAGTATAATTATAATCATATTCTCTAACCCAATCCTGAAATTTATTAGCTTCTACCTGCAAAACTTCAAAATAATGAACTCTTAGCGCCACTCTAAACGGCATTTCATGGTGATAAAAGTCATCATCATGTATGTTTAAATTTTTTTTATAGTAGCTGTTGATAAATTCTACAGCTAAATCATCTGTATAGGCGAAGTATTTCTTGAGACACCAGACAACTATTTGAAATAATCGTACAGTGTCTGCATCAGTCTGAAATGAGAAATTCATTATTTTTCATTCCAATTAAATATAATTATTTTGGCGAAATTTTTAATTATTTCCTAACCAATCAAAAATCAATATAATCCGAAAAATCGATAATACAGCGCCTATTTTTTAAAGCTACAAGTAACCATTCTTCATCATCCAATTCATTGTAATGTATGTAACCATCACAAAACGGCTGAACATGATTAGGTTCCAGCAGCAGTAATTCCCAAAATGCTTTGGCAATAGATTGATATACTTCCGTTAATGAAGTATCTGGAATAAACCGTAACCCAACACTTAAATCATAGTCTTCACAAACAAATGGATATGCTACCCAGTCATGATTGACAGAAGATTGCTGACAAGCCATGAATGTTTGCTCTAGTAGTGCGTATTTATAGTCCGCAAATGGCAAACTTAAAGGTGTAAAGCCAAATATTGCCGGAATTCTACCACGCACCCATACAGCATCAGCGATTTTGCCGCATTTGTGACGACAACGGTTGATAATTTTTGGTAATTGATTGTCTATGTAGTCTGTTAGCGGAAATGTGGGAGTTTCTTCTGGTCTACGATAAGGTCTAATGTTTATTCCATCGTATAATTCGCCTAAAACCGGGACAAACACAAATCTGTTATATTCAGCAGCTCGTCCCAGAACTCGCCATAAATATCCATGTTTGATAGTAAGAGAAACCATTGATTACATTAGGTTTATTAACTCGCTGTGATTAAGCGAACATGATATGAGATGGATAGGAAAGACAGGCGCTTAGGCTAGAGAAATATACCTCACTGGAGTGAAAACCTCTATATATAGGCGTAGTTAGATATTTTAGGACAATGTGAAAGCTTAAATGCTAGGCATAGTAATACTTTTGCCTTCTGCCTTCTACTATATAAAAAAGTTTACAAAAAAAACTAAAGCATCTGTGTTTTTTCGTATTTTTTTGGGAATGCTAATGTGGAAGCGATTTTCAGCCTTAGAGATTGCTTTTTGACACAGTATCAAACTTTTATAGGATTTTTATGTCTAGACGTTTGCCTAAAGGCCGTAGCGCCAGTTCAGTGGCTTTAGAACCAGAAGTTGCGATCGCTCTGATCGGACTATTCTCCGCCGCATCTGATGGTGAAGGTATTTCTAACGCAGAAGAATATGCCTTGAGCGAAATGCTGGGCGAAATTGCCCAATTTGAAGATTATGAGGAAGAAGACTTTGACGAATTAGGCGAAACCTTAACCAGCCTCCTAGAAGAAGAAGATCCAGAAGAATTAATTGTCAAAGCAATTGAATCATTACCCAACAGAGGTTATCGGGAAGCTGCATACATCACCGCCATTTTGGTAGTAGGTATTGATCAAGAAGTACCTGATGAAGAACAAAATTATATTTCGGAGTTACAAGAAGCGTTGAATATTTCCAACGAACGCGCTCAAGAACTCATAGATGAAATATTTGGCTCAGACGAAGACGAAGAAGACGACGAAGAATGTGACGATGACGAAGAATAAATTTTAAGTTTTAATCTTAGCCGCGATGGGTTAGGCGATCGCTAACCCACCGCAAACAAAATTAAACTCCCATCATCCGCAACCTTCAGGGTGCTTTCTACCATTTTTTCACAGCCAGATTATTTCTGAGCGATCACTCCTCAGAATTTACCAGTTGTTTGGAGATGGTGTTTAAAGAAGTTTGCCGTTCAAGCAGTATGATTCTTAGAGGAAACTTTTGATTAATAAATTTATGTCTAAAACAAAACTATTCTCTGGACTTACTCTCAGTTTAATAATAGCTTTATTCTCCAGTTATCCAACTGTTGCTCAAGAAATATACATTGACAATAACTGTAAACAAAATCAGCAATTAAATGAATTTGACAGGTTTACTGTTTTCTATAAATCCCAATTTCAAACCAAAGGGCAAACATATTGGTTCTACTCAGGTAGGTATCAAGATGGAAGTCCTATTGTTTGTATTTCAAAACCAGGATTTAAACAAGCAAAACCTTTAAACATAAAACAAATACAGTCTGGTTACATTGATAAAATCAGCAAAGACCCACGCAATAAAACAGCCTTTCTCGTTACCGTCCGCGAGGGTAATGGTTCCTATGTCCCAATATTCCAATACCGACTCAATTTGTCAACACCTTCTAAACCTGCACTAACTAAACTACGAAGTTGGACATCAGGAGAGTAGTTACTTTATTCCGGTGGGCAGGTAGCGATCGCAAGTTTACTATGTATTTTTGAGTATGGGAATAAAACTACCACTAATCAGTGCGTCTATCTCGTCGTATGCTAATTCAAGTTATTTTTTAATTAAAAATTTTAGTCTTATTTTCCATAATGTAGCATTGATATAAATTTGTATATCAATGCTACATTACTGCACTATTGATATGTGCCGTACAAGCATATAGGTAATAGAAGCTTGAGACTAGAAGAACATACCTCACTAGGATGAAAGTCGCTGTCTCTGTGATTGTCTGAAATTTTTTATTACAACAATCCCCGATAACGAATAAAAATCAAAATCACCGCCCAGGAACCCAAAGCAACTTTAACTGCAACTAAGAGATTGAGTAGGGGAATAAAACCGCCACTAATCAGTGCGCCCATCTCTCCATGCGGTAATTCCACTCCAGACAAATTAATCACTGCCAAAACCACAAAAACTAATACCGAAATTTTCTCCCATGTAGCAGCTTGCCAGCGTTGGTAAATTGCTTGCATCCACTCTGGGGATGAGGTAATTGCCACTAAGCCAATTGCTGTGCCACCAGCTACACCCGCCGCAAAACCACCACCAGGGCTGAGGTGTCCGCGAATCCCTAGTTCGATACTGACTAAAGCCGCGATAGTCGCACCCAACCTTGCCAATACAATTGATGGTTGATCGGTGAAACGATAGATTGTGGTGGATGGTTTCTCATTCGCCAGTAAAAAATTAGCCCCCATGATGGCGATTGTAAATACCACCACTTCAAAAATAGTGTCATATAGACGATTGCGAAAAATAATCCCTGACACGGCATTTGGTATGCCACTATCTTTAACAACCACTTCCAAGATTGAGATATCTGGTAAATCCAAGGTAGGATTAGCAATAAACAGAAATTTGCCAAACAAAGCGATTCCGGCAATAATGTAGAGCCATTTCATCATGAATGCTCTCCCAAAACAGGTGTTTTTAAATCTGGTGTGTTGGTTGGTGATGTACTGACATAGCTCAAACTGGTAATTGGTGATTTCAGTTGAGTGTGTATGATGTCATAAATGCGGCGGATTCTGGTGATGGTGTGATATGGTTGCGTTTCTTCATCTTGAGGATCATGTTTTGCCTGTGGTAGACAAATCGCATGGACTTCTTTGTGATTTAACGCCTGATTTAAGGTTTCTATATCTGTGTATGGCACTAGTTCCAGACGCAGATAATAACGTTTGCTAAAAATTGCGCGGAAACTCTCAATCAGTGGCTTAAAGTCTGCATTTTCATCTTCTTGAAGTAATCCCAGACGCAGAACTAGTGATGAACGGACTGCGATCGCATATAAGGTAATCGCCAACATTGTCCCCACCAGCGCCTCGGTTAAGGCCACATCTGCCGCCCCTAAAATGGTATATACAAATGCAGCGATCGCTCCCAAGATTCCCCGCATTACCAAGGCATGGTAGGGGTTGGATTGAAAGATCACCATAGACGCAGCCAAGGGCAGCAGAGGAATGATCACATAGATATAGTTATCAGTCATGGCTTTCCTCACTACTGGAACAGTAAGCCAAAACATATCCCAGCATAGTATTCCACATTGCTAGGGAAATGAACGCCAGGAGCAGTAGGGGCCACTCACTGGGTATCTTCAGTAACAATCCGACAATGATACTCATCGAGCCGAGGGTATCTGCTACTGTCAGACCATGCAGTTTGAATAATACCGAGCGATCGCCCAACAAGGGAAAAGTCCCCCAAAACCAAAAGAAAACGCCTAAACCAATACAGAAATAACTCAGTGCGTTGATGATCATAATTCACTCTTGCAAAACATCACTCATCCGTTTGATGACTTGGGCTAACAGCATCAAGGCTGCATTTCCCACACTCAGGATAATTACACCCACCACACCAATCATCCAATCATCCCGCAAGACAGATACAACTAAAATCATGATGGCTGCTTTGGTGGAAATACTGGCAAATGCCAACATTTTTTGCCAAATATCATCATCCTGCCAAGCTTCATACATGGGGATGAGTAGTGCCGCCATCATGGCAAACAGTAGCAGATTCAAAATCATGTCTGTTTCCTCCGTCTGACCCAGTGGACTTCATACCAGCCTGCTTCGTGATATTTCAAAACAATTGTTTTGGGTGTAAAGGTAATCAAAAAGATATCGAGGAATATTAGCCCCGGAGTGCGGCGTGGTTTGACTTGTTCGAGTGTTACTTCTTCGTAGTTATGGGGACGAAAGATTATTTCAAATGCCTCAATATAAGCTTGGGGAATGGCGACGATGATTTCCCATAGCACACGCAGCCAATCTTTTAACGCGCCTTGGGCTTTAGGAATACCGGGCAGTAACAGGGCGATGCTGATGCCAATAATGATATTTGCCACACTGAAGTTAGCAGTCAGCAAAAACCAAATAGCCAATCGCAATATCAGATTTAGATAGGCAACCATGCAAATCCCTTCCAGAACAGCAGCATTAACACTAAACTCATCACACCAATCAGGTGATCAAATTGCTCCAGTACACGCGGTAGCTTAATTACTAAATGTTTAAAAATTAGCAGGTAAGCTAACCAACCAATACCAATGGTTAAGAGGGGTTTGATGATGTTATCAACGGTGTAAGCTTCGTAATAGGCAATATTGGCGATAAACAGCCCACCAATTAATAAACTCATAGCTGCCCAAAAACTGGCTTTTGTCTTGCCTTCTCCCCCAAAGGGCAGAAAAATGAATTTGGCAAAGGAGATTGCTGTTCCGAGGGCGGCTATATTCATGGCGATCGCTTGCCAAGGTAAAAGATTTTTTGTGGTCAATACCTTCGCCCCAAACCCAGACAACAAGGGAAAGCCAGAAATTGAGAAACTAGCGATTACTAAAGCAATCCACACCGCCGTATTGATTGGTCGATTTTGCAATTCCTTGAAGTTACGACTGGGTAAGCTACCTGTAATCAAAAACAGTGCCGATTTCACCAGTCCATGAGTCAGGGCGTAAAACCCACCGACAATTGGCGCAGCCAGAATAAAACCCAACTGGGAAACTGTGTGAAACGCCAGCATTCGCTTAGTATCTTTTTCAAAGACCGCATAGGACACGCCCAAAAGTGCAGTACCAACCCCAAATATTCTCACTATCGGGTCAACTTCTGCCACCATTAGCGCACATCGCACCAAGGGATAGACGGCTGCTTTCACCACAACTCCCGACATCAATGCCGAGACTGGCGTTTCTGATTCCGAGTGAGTCAATGGCAACCACAAGCCTGATACAAAAATTCCACCCTTTGTCAAGAGTCCCAGAAAAATCAGAGCCAGTGCTTCTGGTGGTGCGACTCGTAAACCTGTAAAACTAAAGGAATGATCCGCCTGATAGACTAACACCGCACCGATGAGATAAAACAGCATTGCCACATTACTGACAAACAAATAGCGCAAGCCTACCCAAATCGAACGATCAGTGCGGGGATAAGCAATCAACAGAAACGCTGCAATGCCACTTACCTCTAGGGCTACGTATAAACTAATCAAATCTGAACCGACAAAGGCAGCATTGACACTACCATGCAAAATGATTGTCTGGGCGTAAAAAAAAGCTGTCTTGTCGCTTTGCCAACAATAAAGAATGACGGCGGCTGTTACCAAAGCATTGGTCAAAATAAAGTAGCCGCTTAATTGGTCTACTGTTAAAGTTACGCCAAAATTATCGAGTAACTTGAGAGTTATGGGCGGTGTGATAAATAGCTGTAAGGCATATACCGCCGAAGCCATAGCCATAGCCAAGGCGAGATAGCGGTCTAGTTTGGGTAGGAGATAAATCACGAACCCAATAAAAAATGGTAAGCCAATCCAGGCGATCGTTATGGTATTCATGGGGTGTTGTTATTCTCGATTTCATTACTTTCCAACGTTGGGTTATCCCGTGCTAGTTTCATGACACCAACCAGCATTAAGGCTTGAATCGAAAAGCCAATCACGATCGCAGTTAAAATTACAGCTTGCGGCACCGGATCAGCATAAGCCCTTTGTTTAACATCGGAAAGAATCGGCGTAAACAAACCATCCCGTGAAGCAATCAGCACGTAATAAGCAATCACCCCCGTACTCATCACATCCATCGAGATGATTTTCATTACCAAATTTTTTTTGAAAATTATGCCGAAAAATCCGCAAAAAATGGTTGCGAGTATACATGCTTCTAACACGATAATTGCCTGTGGTGTGAGAGTTGAATGTAATTTGTTTTCTAAAAATTCACTATTTATGATGTGTATTTAATTGGTTTTTGTTCTCAACAGAAAATCAATTGCATATACAACAATTGAAGTATGCAAAATTCTGCATACTCCTCAATTCTCCCTAAACAGGAGATGGTTGAGAACATAATTTTCCTTAGACTCTGCTCAACCGTGAATTTAAAATCTAATTCACTTTCAATAAGCATTTTCGCTTATTTTGGCATTTCTTTGTCAGAACTTACCATCTTAATTTATCAAGGATAAGTATTGATATTTATCTATATATCAATGCCAGATCATTGCACTAATAATATATTAAGAGAAACGCTATTTATGAGGAATGATACAAAAAAGAGGGGTGTCAGGGTTTTGAAAACCTACACCCTTACAGGAAAGCCAAAATTCAAAAGTCAGAAAATTTTTGACTTTTAACTTTTGACTTGATTTTACCCCTTGATTTATAACTCTGATGATTAAGTCGCAGAGGGTTTATTACGTTGCTCCTGATAAAACGCCACCACTTTTCGGACGTAAGCAGCAGTAAAACCACTATTGCAACCAGTATAGTTACCAGTCATCCACCAACAGGCGACACCATTAACCGCCGCAGTTTCGTTATTTTTAGTAGCGCGTAATTGTTTGTCTAACTCCCGGCGGGTGATGCAAGAAATAATTTGACGAGCAGTTGCTTGATTATTTTCAAACTGTGTGGGTGTAATTTCTTTTTTTAGGCAAAATTTCGACCAAGCTTTGACTGTACCAGGTTGCACTTGCCAGTCGCTATACAGTCCATCGTTGACTTTACCTGTTTTGGGTGCAGCTTTTCGTAATGCTTCTACCATCGCTGCGACTTGAGTTTCCGACACTGACTGTTGTGCGGGGACAGGTAATGCAGATACCCCAAGGCTAACACTGACAACTAATGTACTAATTAACAATCGCATCAACTTTTTCCTCTTCACTCCAGATTTCAGTTTAGTACCATAAAGAATCGGTACTATAGGAATCCGGTTTGATTTCTGAATTTATTTGTGTAGGTAGGGAATAGGGAATGGGGAGTCGGGAGTAGGAAAGAAGCCTGATCTGAGTGTACTGATTTTTTTCCCAAATCAAATATCAGTCCTATATATGGATTTTCTACTGCAACAATAGGAAACGCAAAGTGTTTGAAACTCGCTCACGAGTATTTGAGACTCATCCACGAGTGTTTGAGACTGACGCGAGAGTATTTGATACTCATTCACGAGTGTTTGGGACTGGTGCGAGAGTTTTTGATACTCGTCCATGAGTGTTTGAGACTGGCGCGAGAGTATTTGAGACTCGCTCACGAGTGTTTGAGACTCACGCGAGAGTGTTTGATACTCATTCACGAGTGTTTGAGACTGGCACGAGAGTGTTTGATACTCATTCACGAGTGTTTGAGACTGGCGTGAGAGTGTTTGATACTCGCCCACGAAATAGAAAAATAAATGTAGGTTGGGTGGAGTGATAGCGAAACCTAACAATACCGAGTTCTTGAAATGTTGGGTTCCATTTTATTCTACCCAACCTACGCCTATATAAATTTTCTACTGACGCGAGAGTATTTGATACTCGCCTATGAAATAGAAAAATAAATGTAGGTTGGTGGAGCGATAGCGAAACCCAACAATACCGAGTTCTTGAAATGTTGGGTTCCATTTCATTCCACCCAACCTACGCCTTTTGTAATTGCGAATTGTGAATTGCGAATTGCAAATTGATTCTCAACTCAGCCCCAACTGTTGCTTTAACGCTTCTGGCACATTAACTGCTGTATCCAGTCCTTTCACATTGTCCCATTTTGTATTTTTGTTCCAGCGAACATCTCCATAAATATCATTGCTGAAGATAGCACCACTGAGGTCTGTATGGCTGAGATTTGCACCTATGAAGTCTGCACCGCTGATATTAACGTGGCTGAGGTTTGTCTCACTGAGGCCTGCGCGGCTGAGGTTTGCGCCACTCAGGTCTGTGCCACCCAGGTCTGCGCCACTCAGGTCTGCACTACTTAGGTCTGCACTACTCAGGTAAGCGTAGTTAATATAGCAACCGCTGAGGTTTGCGTTACCAATGTAAGCACGGTTAAGGTTTGCGCGGTCGAGGTTTGCGCCGCTGAGGTTTGCGTTGATGAGGTCTGTGCGGTTGAGGTTTGCGCCGCTGAGGTTTGCGCCGCTGAGGTTTGTGCCGCTGAGGTTTGCGCCGCTGAGGTCTGTGCGGTTGAGGCCTACACCGTCGAGGTTTGCACTACTAAGGTTTGCGCCACTGAGATTTGCACGGTCGAGGTTTGCGTCGCTGAGGTTTGCACGACTGAGGTTTGCGTCGCTGAGGTTTGCGCCACTGAGATTTACACGGTCGAGGTTTGCACCACTGAGGAATTGTCCTACTAGATTGGTAAAACTACCAAGCTGAATGGCTTCACTGTAGTTAATAATGCGAAGTAACTGGGTTGTCTTGGTATCTTTTTGTGGTTTACCAGATGGATAGAAAATGATTTCTTGTTCAAGATCATCCCGCCCTTGAGCATAGCGGTGTAACTCCAAAAGCAAAATCATCACATTCAACCCAGCATAAATATCTACCTGACGCTGACCTTGCTTAATTCCTTGTTCTTGCAGTAACCGCATCTTTTTCTGGGGAAAGTTTTCTGGCGGTGCGTCAATAAATTCGCCTTCGCACCAACGCCAATAAAAATTTTCCAACCGCTTAAATAACTCTACTGGGCGAAATTCATCACTGGGAATTAACAAACCCATGAGATATTCGACAATTTCTGGTGTGAGTCCACCATAACCGAGTAAATCATAAATTTCCCAGTCCATTGTCTGCTCATCAACATTAAAAGTTCTGCCGCGTTTACCGGGTTCCGTCCATTCTTCCAAACTTTGTTTGATGCGTTCAGCACAGAGAAATTCTCGAATACTTTTATGAAAAAACTCCACACCACCATGATCATTAGACTTGAGATAAAAAGCACCCAACGCAGTTTTTAAGGCTTCTTCTCCTAGTTCTTTTTCTGCTTTAGCAATGAGTTCTTTAGCTTCATCATCTTGCTGCAAACGTGCTTTTACCATCTGCATCGAAGCACTTTCTCCCCCAGACTGTACTACACACACTGCGGCTTCGGCTAAAATGCGGCGTAATGCTTCTGGGTTTTGTCGAGTCAGTTCATAATTTAAATCAAGGTGACGTGAGTCTGCACGCTGTTTAGTTAGTACCCAATTTAATGCTTGTTCATAAACTAATATTTTTGCTTCTGTCTCTGTGGCTTGCTCAAATTTATTAATATCTAAGGTGTCATCTCGGTGCATTGCTGTCAGCATATACAGCAACAGTGGTTCTTTGGCTAACTCCGTAATTTGCTGAGGACATAATTGTTCATTTTGAAAAGTGAAGAAATTTTTATTTTTTAAAACTTCTATAGATAATTTGTTTTGTCTTATAGATATTGCTTTTTTATCTGTGGGAAGCAGAAAATCCATAAAGTCTAATGTTTTCTGGGTAGAGAATTTTCTGTACCATTTCTCAAACCATTTTTCTTGTAATTCCAGATCCATTTCGGCAATTTCCACCCGTTCCAAGTTAGGTGGTAGGCGGTCAATGCCATGTAAAGCCATTTGTCTACCTGTAATGATGACTCGATGACCCGCTTTATTATCTTGGTAGTCATTTTGAAATGTCCCGACTTGGCGAAGAAATCTTTCTACACTTTGGTTATTGCCGCGCTCAATTCGCAATTCATCAAAGCCATCTAAAATAAATAAAAATCTGGTATTTCTATCTGTTAGCCAGCCATCATCACTTTGCGCGAAATCTGCTTTAATTCGGGAGCGCAAAGTTTCTTCTAAACTTGGTTGAAATTCATCAATATCACGCAGCCGAATTAAAATTGGTGTCCATAGAGGGTGTAAATTCTGCCGCACCCAATCAGCAAACATCCGACAAAAAACACTTTTACCTCTCCCCGGCCCGCCTTGAATAAACATCACTTGGCGTTGTGTATTCGGGCTGGTAGCAAGGATAAGAGTTTTAGCCCAGGTTTCTAAATCAAAAGGTTCTGTTTTAGTATCTAATTTGCCATTTTTATCTACATTTCTGGCTTTTAATGGTACATAAATATCTTTAAAAGAAAAGTCTTCGTTAAAAACCTTTTCTTCTGGTTTAGTGGCAATCTGACTCTTTAAATATTCATCAATACTTTGAAATTTCTGCTGTGTTTTTTGCCATTCACCAAAAGAAACTTCAATCACATTTTTGGTAACATCACCTGATTCTATCCAAGCTTTGACTAAATATCGCTGGGTATTCCAAACGACTCGTTCTGTCAAATTTTCAGCCTCAGATATATTTGCAGATGCTAACCTTGCCAATAATACTTGATTAAAAGCTTGGGCTAACTGTGATTGATGAAAACAGTTGATTGTTTTAGTGGCAGCTTCATAATCTAATTCAATATCGTTGAGTTTTTGTAGTTGTTGGCGGACTGCTGCATCACTCTGAAAATGAGCATCCCAATTGACATTAATATCTGAAGATAAAATTTCTTTAACGCTTTCTAAATAAGCAATTTGACTAACTATAAATACACAATCTTCTAGCGTCGGTTGTTCCTGGCTGTTTTGGCGACACAATTTCAGCAAAGCAATGCCCATCGGTACAAACGGTAAACCTGCGCCTATCACCTGCGCCAACGGTGAACACAACACATCTAATAAAGAAGATGAATTTTGCAGTAGAGGTTTTAAAACTTCTAAATTTGCACCATTTTCTTGAAGAGTTTTTGCCGCATCTAAAAATGTTTTGCTAGTGTCAATTGTGGTATTAAGACTTTCCTCAACAGAGAAAGATTGCCGCAACCGTTCCCAGATTTGTGACCAGCGCCTTGTCATTGGCAGAGACCCGCAAAATTACCGATATTTTAGAGGGTAGCTTAGAGGACGTGTGAGAAACATGAAATATTTGTTTTAATCTCCTTGAGCCTCACTTTAAAAAGCTACAGTGTACACACAAGTCTTATACCATTTTGGATTTTAGATTTTAGATTTTGGATTGGATAAGGGTTGATCGGTAAGCTTTTGAGCCATCAATCTGTCGCAATCATTTTTTAATTTGGTATTACTCAAGTTGCCTAGTAGCATTTCGATCCCCCCTAACCCCCCTTTTTAAGGGGGGAATTTTCCTCAAGTCCCCCTTTTGAAGGGGGATTTAGGGGGATCTAAAAGTCTTCAATAAACACGAAAAATCTTTTAGAAATCCTTGGCAAATTACTACTCATAGAACTCTGTGTCTCTTGGTGTTGAAAAACTTCAGAATTTCAAATTCCAAGCTGCAATAGCCAAAGCAGCCCAGCCAGCGATAAAGGCGACACCGCCAAATGGTGTAATTGCGCCTAAATATTTCACACCAGTTACGCTCAAAGCGTATAAACTACCAGAGAAAATCGCAATACCGATAATAAATAGCCAGCCACTAGCAATTAAAGTAGTTGGAGGTGATTCGAGGCGACTAATGAGGAGAGCAACTACTAAAAGTGCTAGGGCATGGTACATTTGGTAGCGAGCGCCAGTTTCAAAAATAGACAGCGATCGCTCACTAATATGATCTCGCAAAGCATGGGAAGCAAAAGCCCCAGCCGCAACGGCTAACCCAGCTAAAACGGCAGCTATACTCAAAAAAATCTGCGTCATCAGAATTACTTGGCAACAGATTTAAACATCAAAATGATATGATACAGAACCTTCTTCGTTGACTTTAAAATTCGCATTGAATTCTTTAGCTTTTTCGTCTAAAAATTCCCGCGCCACAGATGCAGGTAACTGTGACTGCATTGCAAAACCCAAAACAGTAACTCTGCCATGATTTTGCTGTAACATTTGATAGAAAATTGATTGTAGGCGATCGCTTGCTTGTTGTTGAAGTGCTTTTTGTTCAGTCTTACTCCGGCGGTATAAAGATAAACTCAACCAACCACCCAACACCATTGTCGGCACACCAAATATAAAACCTTGTCTTGCTGTCGTATCCAGCATAAAAAGAGCTTCTTTATTCACAAAATCATGTCCTGAATCTGCATCATTCCCTGACGGCAAAGGTCTTAGCATCGTATTTTTTTCCATTACCGCAGAGACTGAAAGTGTCAAAAACATGAATCCGAGTGTCAGTAACCAACCCGCCGCCAATTTTTCAGCAGTTTTCATAACTCGATTTTAAATTTAGGCTTTGCTTGTGATTTTAACTTCACTTTCATCAACGTTCCAGTCTATAAGTCAATACAGTTCAGTTAAAGGGAAAAAATAGAAAAAAAGTCGGTGTAGGAAAAAAATCGAACATCCGCGCATACTTTGTTGGGTTTCGCTATCGCTCCACCCAACCTACTTTTCTCCTCAGCACTCAGCACTCAGCACTTACTTGCGTGTAGCTTCCAGTAAGCGAGAGAAATAGAAGCGAGTTTTAGTCATTTCTTGACGCTGGACTGTAAAGCCATTTTTCTCGATAATCTTGACTACATCAGCTTCGCGGTGCAGATAAGCGCGAGTTGTTTTACTTGCACCGGGGAAGAAACTACCAATTTTCTTGAGTAAACTGAGGGCGCAAGTTTTGGGGGCAAAACTGATGATTATCCGTGATTCTGCCAAAGAACAAAGGTGAGAAATCATTTCATCGGCTTTGTCTTGGGGGTAGTGGATAAGCACATCCAAGCAAATTACGGTGTGGTAATTGCCTGTCAAAGATTCTAAATCTTGGACAGCAAAAGTGGGATTGGAGGCGTTTCCTAAAGCTTGTATGGCTCTTTGCTTGCCTTCTTCCACCATTTTTTCAGAAATATCGCTGGCAAAAACCTTAGCCCCTTCCGTTGCCAAGGGAATGCTCAGACTACCTACACCGCAGCCAGCATCACAGATTGATAGCTCAGATAAATTGCCATCATTTTTCAGCCAGCCGATAACTTTATCCACGGTTTGTTGATGACCGTAGCGGATGTCTAGCTGGACTTTATTGACTTCGCCATCACCATAAATCCGCTTCCATCGGTCAAACCCTGTGGAATTGAAATACTCACGAACAATCGTTTTATCGTCGGCTGCGTTCATAAACTTCGATTTTTAAGGGTTCCCAATCCTTAAAATTATCATTGTTGGCAGCAAGAGCGATCGCTTTCATCGAAAAACTTCCGGCGGAATAGGTGACAGGGGTGAAGGGTGCAGGGGAAGAATGTTTACTCAGCACTTTCAACTCAGCACTCTACATGGCTTACTGTTGACTTTTGACTCAGAAATAATCCAAAATCCAAAGTTCGCATATCCTAAAGGGATTTACCGCAAGATTAGAACAATGTTGATTGCGCGGAACTCTGAAATAACTGACTTGATACTCAGCACTCAGCGAGAAGTTGCGTGCGGGGGTTCCCCCCGTTGAGCAAACTTCGGTGACTCAGCACTCAGCACTTTAACTATATCTGGAAATCTTCTTTAATCTCAGCCCATCAGGTCGCTGAACAGCCTATGCTAACGGTTAGGTTAATCCACTGGACTTAAGGCGCTCAACTCTAAGAACGCACTCGAATAAAGGACAAAGCACAGATGAGTAACATTGTAGATACAGCCATTGAGGCAATTGTCGCACGGGAAATTCTCGATTCACGGGGTAGACCCACCGTTGAAGCCGAGGTGCATTTGCTAAATGGTGCTGTGGGACTAGCACAGGTTCCCAGTGGAGCCTCTACAGGAACTTTTGAAGCTCACGAACTGCGGGACAATGATAAAAGCCGCTACGGTGGTAAAGGTGTTCTCAAGGCAGTACAGAACGTCAAAGAAATCTTAACTCCCAAGTTGTTAAATTTGGATGCGTTGAACCAAGAATTAATCGATCGCACAATGATTGCGGTAGATGGTTCACCAAACAAAGCTAATTTAGGCGCGAATGCGATTTTGGCTGTTTCCCTCGCAGCAGCCAAAGCCGGTGCGGAATCTTTGGGTATCCCCCTTTATCGCTATTTAGGCGGCCCTTTGGCGAATTTATTACCAGTCCCGTTGATGAATGTGATTAATGGTGGCGCACACGCAGCGAACAACGTGGATTTTCAAGAGTTTATGATTGTCCCCATTGGTGCATCTTCTTTTAAAGAAGCTTTACGTTGGGGTGCGGAAGTATTTGCCACTCTCAGCAAAGTTTTGGATGACAAAGGCTTGCTGACTGGGGTGGGTGATGAAGGCGGTTTTGCGCCTAACCTAGAGTCCAACCAAGTCGCTTTAGAATTGCTGGTGGCGGCGATTGAAAAAGCAGGTTACAAGCCAGGGGAACAAGTCGCTTTGGCGTTAGATGTGGCAGCCAGCGAATTTTACAAAGATGGTCAGTATGTTTACGATGGTAAACCCCACTCTCCCGTTGAGTTCATCAATTATTTAGGACAATTAGTTGACCAATACCCAATCGTGTCAATTGAAGATGGGTTGCACGAAGAAGACTGGTCTAACTGGCAATTGCTGACCGAGAAAATTGGCTCACGGGTACAATTGGTAGGGGATGACTTGTTTGTCACTAATGCTACCCGCTTGCGGAAAGGTATTGAAACTAAAGCTGGTAACGCCGTGTTGATTAAACTCAACCAAATTGGTTCTTTGACGGAAACCTTAGAAACAATTGACATGGCAACTCGCAACGGTTTCCGCTCAGTCATCAGCCATCGTTCCGGTGAAACCGAAGACACAACAATTGCTGACCTCGCAGTAGCTACCCGCGCTGGTCAAATTAAAACAGGTTCTCTGTGCCGCAGCGAACGTGTAGCTAAATACAACCGTTTACTGAGAATTGAAGATGAATTAGGAGATCGCGCCATTTATGCTGGTACGGTGAAATAAAGTCTGAAGTCTGAAGTCTGAAATTTCCTACTTCACACTTCTGACTTCATACTTCAAGGATAAAATCCCAACTTGGGCAACCCCAAGGTTTCATCCCAACCCATCATTAAGTTCAAACACTGAATTGCTTGACCCGCTTGGCCTTTAATTAGGTTGTCAATTGCTGACATCACAATTACCCGACCTGTACGCGGGTCAGCTTCTACACCGATGTAACAAAGATTGCTACCACAAGCCCACTTGGTTTGGGGATAAACACCACTGGCACAGATTTTTACCCAAGGGGAATTACGGTAAAAAGCATTGTAAATTGTAATTAAATCATCTCTCGCCAAGCCGGGGTCGCGCAGTGTAGCGTAGACAGTCGCCAAAATGCCGCGCACCATTGGGATGAGGTGGGGTGTAAATTGTACAGTCACTTCATGACCAGCTAATTCGCTACAAATCTGCTCAATTTCCGGGGTGTGACGGTGACGCACAACACCATAAGCAGCTAGGGAATTATCGGCTTCTGCCAGTAATAAATTGACTTTGGCTTGCCGTCCACCGCCGGATGTGCCAGACTTGGCATCGATAATGGCGGTTTCTGGCACAATCAAGCCTTGTTTTAACAGTGGTGACAATGCTAACAAGCTGGCGGTGGGATAACAGCCAGGACAACCAATTAATTGGGCTTCGGCAATGCGATCGCGGTACAGTTCCGGTAAACCATAAACAGCCGTCGCCGCCGCAGTGCGATCGCTTCTTTCTTGTCCATACCAACTGGTGTAAGTTGCCAAATCACTAAACCGATAATCCGCACTCAGATCCAGTACCTTACAGCCTTTTTCTAATAATTGCGGTGTAATTTGGCAAGCCAGACCATTTGGCAGAGACAAAAATACAACCTCACAGCGATGAGCAATTACCTCTGGCTCTACCGCCTCAATTGGCAAATTCACTAGATGAGCCAAATGTGGGTACAAATCCCCAAAAGATTTGCCCGCACTGCTTTCACCGCCTAAATAAACTAGTTCCACCTCTGGATGTTCCATCAGTAATCGAACTAGCTGTACTCCACCGTAGCCTGACGCGCCAACAATCCCAACGGGTACGCGCCTAAAATTGCCCATGATTTTGAAATCCTTATCCGCTTTTGATTAATTTATCAGTCAATGGTCAAAGGTCAAGGGTCATTTGTCATTTGTCCTTTGTTACCTCAGCAGTCTGAATTTATTCTTTGTGAATCTCCCTGTCCCCTTGACTACGACTTTTTAACTATGATTGCACTTTTGTGCTGAACCCTAATTTTAACGGTAGAAGCTAGGCCATGTTATCGAAAGATTGCTAGTACAACGCGGCATAAATTTGGTTAAAAGCTTGTGATATGAGATTTTTGACTTTTTTACCTTGAGCGCAGCCGAAAGGTGAATTTTGACTTCCCCGTAGCGGTACTAGTGTATTCTCCACCGTATAAAGGAGTTACAATCACAATATAGGAATTGTTAAAAAAAATTTACTATCACTAACTGGAAGTTTTTTGTGTCCATGCCTCAACCTACATGGCAGTCTGATAACACTCCCTCTGAAGGCGAAAACTCGCAAATGAGTGTAGCGCCGCAAGTTGGAGAAACCACTGATCATAGTGCTGCATCTCAACCAACTTTTAAATTTGATTCCATCGATGCTGCTTTGGCGGATCTCAAAGCTGGTCGTGTCATTGTGGTGGTAGATGACGAAAATCGGGAAAATGAAGGTGATTTGATTTGTGCGGCTCAATTTGCCACACCTGACATGATTAATTTCATGGCGGTGCAAGCTAGAGGGCTGATTTGTTTGGCGATGACAGGCGATCGCTTAGACGAGCTAGATTTACCGTTAATGGTCACTAACATTACGGACACTAACCAAACGGCCTTCACTGTTAGTATTGATGCTGGCCCCCATTTAGGCGTTAGCACCGGGATTTCTGCCGAAGACCGCGCCAAGACAATTCAAGTCGCCCTCAACCCCGCCACCACACCTTTAGATTTACGTCGTCCTGGGCATATTTTCCCGATTCGTGCCAAAGCTGGCGGTGTTCTCAAACGCGCCGGACATACAGAAGCGGCTGTAGATTTGTCTCGCTTGGCTGGACTTTACCCGGCTGGGGTAATTTGCGAAATTCAAAACCCCGATGGTTCAATGGCGCGGCTACCCCAGTTGATTGAATACGCCAGAAACCACAATTTAAAAATTATCAGTATTGCCGACTTAATTAGTTATCGCCTGCAACATGACCGCCTTGTCATCAGGGAAAGTATTGCTGAGTTACCCACTCAGTTTGGTCATTTCAAAATTTATGCTTACCGCCACACCCTCGATAATTGCGAACACGTTGCCATTGTCAAAGGCGACCCCGCAAATTTCAAAGATGAACCAGTCATGGTGCGGATGCACTCAGAATGTCTAACTGGCGATGCTTTGGGGTCTTTGCGCTGCGATTGTCGGATGCAGTTGCAAGCCGCTTTGAAAATGATTGAAACTGCTAATCAAGGTGTCGTTGTTTACCTGCGCCAAGAAGGTCGAGGGATTGGCTTAATTAATAAACTCAAAGCCTATTCCTTGCAGGATATGGGACTAGATACCGTAGAAGCTAACGAGCGTTTAGGATTTCCGGCTGACCTACGCGACTACGGTATGGGAGCGCAAATGCTGATGGATTTAGGTGTACAAAAAATTCGCCTGATTACAAATAATCCCCGTAAAATTGCGGGGGTTAAAGGCTATGGCTTGGAAGTTGTAGACCGCGTACCGTTATTAATTGAGTCAAACGATTACAATTCCTATTACCTCGCAACCAAGGCGAAAAAACTAGGTCACATGCTATTGCAGACCTACCTAGTCACAATTGCAATTCATTGGCAAGATGACCCCCAATCAGTAACGAAACGTTATGAAAGATTGGAAAAAATACGCCATTTAGCCAAAACCCACGATTTATTATTGCAAGAAGAAGCTCGTCCTTTAGCGATCGCATTATTCGATGAACCATCTTTAACAGTACACTTAGGCTTTGACCAACCAAAAGTTGCAAGTTGTGATTGGTATAAGCAAAACGGTCATCCTTATGTGCAAGCTGTCTGCCAAATTTTGGATCATCTCACCACCTTACCTTACATTCAGAAACTAGAATTTCTGATTTCCTCTGGTTGTGATCCTCTGAGCAATTTGCAAATTCAACTTGATCGGCAAATTTTATCTTCAGATACTTTGCCTTCTGCAATTAGCGATCGCTTGGAAAAACAGAAGATTTATAGCTTTACCAAGTAAAGGACAAGGAGGACAAGGGAGACAAGGGAGAATATTTCTTTTCTACCTTGTCTACCCCCTCTACCTTGTCTCCCCTCACTCCCCACTCCCTTAAATTGGCTATTACTAAACTTAATTTACTGAATTTAATCTTAATATTTATTTGAAATCTACAATAATCACCCTAATTTTCATTACATATAAATTGTATTTTGTAAGTAAATCATCAAAAACATTGACAGGAAATTTACCTATTAAATAAAATACTGGCAGAGGCAGATTATATCTAATAGCAAAAGTTACGAAAATTATTTGCTGAAATAATAACAGCAAGCACAACAAAAGAATTGGGATAAAACTTATGAAAGCTCAAATTATTGCTGCTTTATCAGTTGTTGCAGCCATTGTCAGCTTAGAAAGCCCGGTTCGCGCTCAGTCGTTAGCGGCTCCCGATGTCAGCCAAGAAAACTATAAAGTAACTAGTGATTCTCTAGAAGGAATTGGGACAAGAACAGCCGAAGATGACTTCATGAAATTCTTTGAAGGAGGAGAAATAAACCGCACTTCCAACAATACTCAAACAAAAAAATCACCTGCGGATGGACTGCGTTTTAATCGAGCG
The DNA here is from genome assembly GCF_014698045.1 of Aulosira sp. FACHB-615. Taxonomy (GTDB): domain Bacteria; phylum Cyanobacteriota; class Cyanobacteriia; order Cyanobacteriales; family Nostocaceae; genus Nostoc_B. The sequence continues at coordinate 37,840 of NZ_JACJSE010000002.1, read as the reverse complement.
ATCGCACTTCCTGATAACTCTATTTTTTTACTACCTGCGGCTCAGTCTACAGATGGTAATAATGGGTTAGAACTACAGGTAGATTTAGGTAGTTAGATGTAGTTGTGAAGAATATCACGTCAGTAGGACTTACGCATCAAAACGAAAAATCAAGGGTTTTGGCAAGGGTGTAGGGGTTCAGGGGTATAGGGGAGCCACTGGCGTGGGCGGGTTTCCTGACTTGAGCCAAGTGGCGTGTGTACTGATTCAAAATCCTTACACCCCAAACCCTTTCACCCTTACACCCAATCTCCACAGATAATCTTTGTGCGTAAGTCCTGGTCAGGTAATGCACTTGGCTACATTACGTAAAATCACGGAAGGGTGTTTACCAAAGTATTGCTGAAAATATTTAGCAAAACGACCAGTGTTAGAAAAGCCATATTCTAGCGCCACAGACGTGATTGTTTTTTCTCCCGTGAGTAATTCGACATGAGCAGCTTCTAGCCTGCAATTACGTAAGTATTCATTGGGGGAAAAACCGTAATGACGAGCAAAGGCTGTTTGTAAAGAACGACTACTGCATTGTATTGCGGCTGCAATTTCACCGATAGTGAGATTTTTTTTCAGATTTGCTCGGATGTAGTCTGCGGCTTCTCGTACACGAGCAATGGAAATTTCAGATACTTTGGCGGTTTTTTCGGGAACAAGTATGCGATCGCTCTCACGCTCCGAACCCTTGTAAAATGGCCCTTGCACTAAACTAGAAAAAATCGCCAATTCCAAATTTTTGATAGCAATGGGATGTCCGTTTGTCTCAATTAAATTCCAGAGAGTCAACACCATTTGGTACAAAGAACGACCATAATCACTTGTGCGGTCAAAAACTTGCACCAATTTAGGATTATCAATTTGTCTATCCAGATATTTACTGAGTTCACTGAAATAGCGAAATTCATCTACATAAATTGATAAAGCACTGTAAGAAGAGACGTGCTTGAGGCGTATATGTTCTAAACCTTGCTGTGCAATACACAAATGTTGATTATTAATCAGTAATTCTTCTGAGCCTACTTTAAAGAGATGCTCACCTTCAAAAAAAGTAAAAACAATTTTACCAGGGAGATTATATCCCTGTGTATAACTACTCCCGGCTTGCCAAACAACATTGAGCAGGTCAAAGTTTTCTAACTGAGCCAGCCGCCACAAAATCTTATAATCTTTGGCATTGGGTATGTGCTTACTGATAGTTGGGAGCAACTTAATATATTGCTCAGGATCGTTGACCTCCAGATTCATATCCCAGACCATAAAAACCTCCCAAAACTCCGCAAGACTTTTGTAGCCTAGATTTCACCTCCTACGCATCGTGAAAATTAGGGAGACTAGACATTTTACGCAACAAATCATTCGCAAATCGGATAGCACAACCCTGAAGATGTAATTTATCTTGAATGAGTAAATAAACACATTCACTCACTTACCCAGATTTCTATAGTTGCGTTCCAGGCGATCGCAATCATACTTCCTTGTGCAGACATTAATTGATACTTAATAGCTGAAATCAAACAACTAAATCTTGTCAAAACAATGGTTTTAATATCAGAATCACCAACAATAGATAGCAATTTTTCCGAAAGCATCAAAGAAGATAAAGTAAGAACCTCATTTTCTCATCAACAACCTTTAAAACTTATTGGTTCAATTACCAACTTAATGCTTTCATCGCCACTGCATCGCAAATATAAAATTGCCCACATTGCCGAGCGATTTATTCCCAGCTTAATTCACAATCAATTTCGCTATTACGAAATTGACGGGAATCCCATCGGCTTTGTTAACTGGGCATGGCTAACTGATGAAGTCGAGCAAAAATTTCTCACAGAAAAATATGTTTTGCAACTTGATGAATGGCAGGGAGGAAATAACTTGTGTTTTCCTGAATTTATTGCTCCCTTCGGTCATGCTCGTTTAATTATCACAGATTTACGCACCAATATTTTTCCAAAAGGAACACCAGCCAAGTCTCTCAAAATCAATCCTGATGGGACTCTAAAATCCATTTACAGATGGACTGCATAATTCATTTCAAATCAACCGTTTTACTGAATTTCACTTGTAAATCATAGTAATTTTTTTGGAGGTTTATTGTGGGACAAGTTGTTGATACCGCAGAAGACATTTATAACGATGGTGTTGATACCCTAGAAGATTTGGTTCGCAAAGATGGTGGTAATGGGAACGATAATATTGAAATCTATGTTTATGGTGAAGCCTATGGTCATGGCGGAGATGACACCCTCAAAGCCTATGCAGTTTCAGTCAAATTAGATGGTGGCGATGGAAATGACACCATCAAATCTTATTCTGGCGAAAGTAAGCTTTATGGTGGTAATGGGAATGACTTGATCGAAGCTTGGGGAATCAAGAACTCTATCAATGGTGATGGGGGTGATGACACCATCAGAGCTTATGCTGCTTCCAACACAATCTCATCTGGGGCTGGTAATGACAATATAGAAGCCTGGGGTGGTGAGAACAAAGCCTATGGTGATGATGGTAATGACACGATTAAACTATACGGTGGCAAAAATGAAGCTCACGGCTGGACAGGTGATGACCGGATTTATGTCTATGGTGGCTCTAACAAGGTTTTTGCACAACAAGATAATGACTACGTAGAAGCTTGGGGAGGGGAGAACTATGTAGATGCTGGAGAAGGTAATAACACCGTTAAAGCCTACGGTGGGGATAACACAATTAAAACAGGCGATCGCAGTAACTACAATTACATTGAAGCCCTTGGTGGTCATAATCATATTACAGGTAGTTCCCGACAAACTTATTGGGAACAGGCGTTGGTGGGATGGAAAAAAGAGTCTTTCCCCTCTCCATTTGGCGGAACTATGACAATAAAAATACCTGTATATGAATCAGTACAGAAGGAATATGCAGGGAATGATGAAATCAGAGCCTACGGTGGTCACAATGAAATTGATGCCGGTAGTGGCGATAACAAGATTTATGCTTACGGTGGAGCAAATGAAATTGATGCCGGTAGCGGTAGTGATATTATCGAGGCTTACAGTGGAGCAAATATCATCAATGCCGGTTCTGGGAATAATAAAGTCATTGCTGGCGGTTTAGCTAACCTAGTTCAGACTGGTTCAGGTAACGATACCATCGAAGCCTATGGTGGAGAAAATGTTGTCATATCTGGCGCTGGCAACGATAAGGTTACTGTAGGTGCGTTAGCTAACGCCGTCTATGACTCCGGTGGTGACAATCAAATCTATGGTCTTGGTGGTGGTAACGTTTTTGTCAAAACTGGTGACGGTACTGACATAATGGCTGCTGTTGGTGGACTGAATGTTCTCACCAAAGTGGGCAATGGAAACACCACAATGGTTGCTGCTGGAGCTTTCAACGCTCTTACCAAAGTGGGTAACGGCAACGACACGATGGTTTCCCTTGGTGCTGGTAGTGTCGTGACCAAAGTCGGCAATGGTAGTTCCACAATGGTTAGTGGTGCTTTATACAACATCTTAACTTCCTGGGGCGACAGTAAAGATGTGATGGTGGCTGTCGGTAAAGTCAATGCCATGATTGGTGGTGGCAACAACGATGTCATGATTGCTGCGGGATTGGGTAATATCGCCTTTGGAGACTCGTTGGGAATAGGGTTAAATGGCTTTGGTTCCAGTGAAGTGAGCAATGCCGGCAAAGATGCCAAAACAGATCAACTTAATTCTGGGGTAGATACAAAAAATGTAGGCAATGTCGATACTACTCAACAGGTGACAGGAAATGATGTCATGGTCGCCCTTGGGAAGTACAATGCCGTTGTTGGTGGCAAAGGTCAAGATGTTGTCATTACCGGAGGGTTATATAACTTTACTTTTGGTGATGACCTGTTTGATCTCAGTTTGTCCGACTTTAGTGGAATCAGTTTACCCGACATAAAGGCAATAATTCCCGATCTCAATTTTGATGCTATTTGGAATTTCGATGTATCAGCCATCAAGCCACCTGATATTGATGTAGCTATCCCTGATTTAACCTTTGATGTCGATTTTGACCTATTTAATGTTGATTTTTCGATACCCGACCTTTCCCTTCCTATTTTTTCTTTACCGGATTTAGAATTACCCAATTTTTCTTTACCCGATGTTTCCTTACCGAATATTTCTCTGCCGAATCTATCCTTACCGAATATTTATTTACCGAATATTTCTCTACCTGATTTATCCTTCCCGACAATTTCTGTACCTGATTTACCAGGGATTGAGCTTCCCAATGTAAGTCTGCCCACACTTTCGTTGCCTAATTTGCCTAAGTTAGCCTTACCGACTTTTTCCCTGCCTAACTTATCTCTACCATCTTTACCAAATATCGATTTACCTGATTTTTCTTTACCTAGCTTATCTACATTCTATCTTCCCAGTTTTAGTTTACCGACTGTACCAAATTTCTCTCTTCCTACTATATCTGTCCCCAATTTTAATGGATTTGCATTGAACGCATCTCGATATAATTTTGACTTTTTCAAAAACAATGGAGATATTCTCTTTACTGGTGGAAAGTTAAACCTAGCTAATGCAGGTTTAGGTGATGACATCTTGGTCAGTGCAGGAGAAAATAATGGTCTGTTGGCTGGAAGTGGCAATGATTTGGTATTAGGAGCAGGTAAAAAGAATTTTATCCTGGCTGGGGATGGTAACGACCTTGTTTTTGCTGCGGGTAAAACGAATCGTGTTTATGGGGGTATGGGATTAGACACTATAGTTACCGCAGGAGAAGAAAATAAAGTTGAGGGAGGAGATGATAGTGACATTCTTGTTGGTTTAGGTAAAAAGAACTCACTTAAAGGTGATGCAGGTCAAGATATTCTCTTCGCAGGGGGTGAGTCGAATTCCTTTGATGGTGGTGAAGGAGATGATATTATTATCGGTTTTGGTAAGAACAATAAAAAAGTTGAGGGAGGTGATGGAAATGACTGGATTGTAGCAGGTGGTGAAATGAATAACATCTATAGTGGAACAGGGGATGACACTATCGTCAGTATCGGCAAAACTAACATTATTTGGGCTGCTGAAGGCAATGATACTGTCTTCGCTGGTGGTTACAGCAATGTCATCTATGCAGATGGTGGTAATGATTTTGTCTTGAGTGTCGGTGCGAGTAATGTCATTGAAGCTGGATCAGGCAATGATACGATATTGACTGGTGGTTACAGTAATATCATTCGCGGTGGAGAAGGTAATGATGTCGTCTTAGCTGGTGGTTACAGTAATATCATCTATGGCGGTAGCGGTAATGATACTATCTTGGCTGGTGGTGAAAGTAATATCATCAATGCCGGTGAAGACAATGATATCATCTTAGCTGGTGGTATCACTAACATCATCAATGCCGGATTAGGGAATGACGTTATTTTCAGTGTTGGTGTGAGTGGTGGTATTAATGGCAGCGACGGTAGTGACTTTATTATTGGTGGGGGAAGTAATAATATCTTTGAAGGTGGAAATGGTAGCGATCGCTTGATTCTCCTAGGTAGTCAGAACACTTTCAAAGGTTCTCAAGGCAATGACACCTATGTTGTTGGCGGCGATGACATCCTTAATTCTGTAGGGGCTGTCAACAAACTGGGAACTGCTTTTATTAATAACCAGGGTGATGACACTTCTAAAGATGTCTTACTCTTTGGTAGTCAAACTAAGAAAGAAAAAATTCGCTTTCAGCAATCAGGTACATCCGATTTGGAAGTCAGTTTTGTTAATCAATCTGCCAATATTATTCTCAAAGATTGGTTTACTGCTGGAGTTAGCCAACGAATTGATACTTTCCAAATTGGTAATAGTGGAGCCAGTTTACAGCAATCTCAAGTCCAGGGATTGGTTAATGCTTGGAGTCAGTTTGATGCAGGAACATTAACTGCGGTTGGTCTGAATAATACCATTCAATCAACTTGGGCTTAATTAAAGTTTATATAAAACGATACCTACACTGACCTTGCTGTCAAGTGTAGGCTTTCTGCTGAAAAGATAACTTTTATACCTAAGTCCTAATGTAGCAGTCGAAGCATTTGTTAGGTCTAAGTAAGTCGGTGGGAAAAAACAAACCATGTTAAGAAAGGTTAACTAAGCTAAGACCCTCTTTACTCCTGCCTCCTACCTTTCCTGACTAAAATTATTTACACCATTCTACTTATTATATATAGGACTCATATTTGATTTGGGAAAAAAATCAGTACACTCAGATCAGGCTTCTTTCCTACTCCCGACTCCCCATTCCCTATTCCCTACCTACACAAATAAATTCAGAAATCAAACCGGATTCCTATATGATTCATATTTGATTTGGGAAAAAATCAGTACACCGAGAGCAGACTTCTTTCCTACTCCCGACTCCCCATTCCCTACTCCCTGCCTACACAAATAAATTCAGAAATCAAACCGGATTCCTTTTATGGTTGAAACACCTGAGAATACTGGGTTTCTATTCAGCACTTTGCTATAGTATTTTTTCTGGTTTTATGGTACAATTATACTACTCATGCAGAAATCAATGCTCGTTTTAGTCAGGCGAAGGTAGCCAGTAGTTTTATGACTAGTGTGCAATGCCATCGCTTGGCTTTTATGCTAGAAATAACGCACAATAGGAAGTTTATAAGTTAATTCATAATTACGAATTAAAGATTAGGAGTTATTGAGATTAGGAGGATTCAATGAACAGTTGCGTTTTAATGGCAGATATTATTCAAGAGCCACAATTACGCTACACAGCAGATAATTTGGCAGTTACAGAAATGCTAGTACAGTTTTCTAATTCCCAGCGCCCGGAAGATCCGCCAGCAACTTTGAAAGTGGTGAGTTGGGGAAATTTAGCTACCGAAGTACAGCAAAATTATCATCAAGGCGATCGCGTTATTATAGAAGGCCGTTTAGGGATGATCACATTTGAGCGCCGTCCCGAAGGTTTTAAAGAAAAACGTGCTGAACTGACAGTACAACGCATTCATCCTGTAGGCAAAGGTCTTTACACTTCATCAGTCCCAGAAACCTATTCACAACCAGCAACTTCAGCCGCAACATATACTCAAGCTGAGGTTCCCAGTTATGATTCACCCCGCCCAACAGCTGCACCTGCAACCAGCAATGTGAGTGTTGCGCCGCCAGTCAAAACCCCTGAACCAGTATATCAACCCAGCAATTTTGAGCGCAGCTATACACCGCCCGCAGAAGAACCAGATCCAGATGATATTCCGTTCTAAGCAGGAGTTACGTAAAAATATCGTCGTTGAGAATGGGTGTAAGGGTTTGACTCACTTACACCCTGAATTTTTTGTAATGCAGCGTAAGTCACCAATCTATGAATATGGGGAAAGCATATTTATGTTAAGCCTGAACGGTTATTTATGACATCAAGCTACAATGAGCAAAAACTTCAGATTGCCAGCATAGTATCTCAACAACTGCTAAAATCCAAATAATTTTCTGTGAAATCCATACGCAACTCCTATGAGTGAAACTGTCCTAGAGGTTCGCAATCTCCAAGTTGAATTTTCCAGTGATGACAACAGTCTCAAAGCTGTAGATGGAATTTCTTTTGAATTGCATCGGGGGGAAACTCTAGGAATTGTAGGAGAATCGGGAAGTGGCAAATCTGTAACTTCGCTGGCGGTGATGGGGTTGTTACAAACTCCCGGTAGAGTGAGTGGTGGAGAAATTTGGTTTCGTCAGCAGCCAGAAGCCAAGCCGATTAATTTAGTCGAGTTACCGCCGGAACAAATGCAGCTACACCGTGGCGGTGACTTGGCGATGATTTTCCAAGAACCGATGAGTTCGCTGAACCCGGTTTATACGATTGGGTTTCAGCTAACGGAAGCGATTATGCGCCATCAAAATGTTTCGATAACTGAAGCTAGGCAAATTGCGATCGCCGGTTTACAGGAAGTCAAACTTTTGCCTAGTGATGAACTCATCAAACAACAATATCTCGAAACTTGGCCGCAAACTAACCCCCATTCACCCACACCAGATGATTACAAACTGGCACAGTTGGTAAAACAGCACAAAGAAGCCATCTTAGACCGTTACCCACACCAACTTTCCGGCGGACAGTTGCAACGGGTGATGATTGCAATGGCAATTTCTTGTAACCCATTGTTGTTAATTGCAGATGAACCAACCACAGCTTTAGATGTGACAGTGCAAGCCACAATTATTGATTTGTTGGGAGAATTGCAGCAAACCCGTGAGATGGCGTTGATTTTCATCACCCACGACTTGGGATTAATCTCGGAAATTGCCGATAAAGTGGCAGTGATGTACAAAGGTAAAATTGTAGAATATGGTGCAGCCGCAGATATTTTTAGTAATCCCCAACATCCATATACTAAAGGATTAGTTGCATGTCGCCCCACACTTAACCGTCGTCCTCACAAACTACTGACGGTTGCAGATTATATGAGTGTGGAGGAAACAGCCAACGGAAATTTATTAATTCAGGCGAAAGAACCAGCACAGCCACCAGAAGTCACGCCCGAAGAAATTAATACTCGCTTGATAAATCTAGAAGAAAAATCGCCTTTATTGCAAATCCGCAATTTGAAAGTTGGTTTCCCGGTGCGGGGGGTTTTCGGTGGGACAAAACGCTACAACATGGCGGTTAATGATGTTTCTTTTGATGTCAAACCAGGGGAAACTTTAGGGTTGGTGGGTGAGTCTGGTTGCGGGAAAACGACTCTCGGTCGGACTTTGCTGCGATTAATTGAACCGATAAGTGGTGAAATTATTTTTGATGGGCAGAATATCACCAAGTTGAAGGGTGAAGCATTGCAGAGACTCCGGCGGGAAATGCAAATTGTCTTTCAAAACCCCTTTAGCGCCCTTGACCCCCGGATAAAAGTTGGCGACGCAATTATGGAACCGTTGTTAATTCACGCTGTGGGTAAAACAGTTAAACAACGACGCGACAGAGTGGCGGAATTATTAGAAAGGGTGGGTTTGAGTCCAGATGCGATGAATCGTTATCCCCATCAATTTTCCGGCGGTCAGCGTCAACGGATTTGTATAGCCCGTTCTTTGGCTTTAAATCCCAGATTTATTATTTGTGATGAATCAGTTTCGGCGCTAGATGTGTCGGTACAGGCGCAAGTATTGAATTTGTTGAAAGAATTGCAAGATGAATTTCAACTTACTTATATCTTTATTTCCCATGATTTGAGTGTAGTGAAATTTATGAGCGATCGCATTTTAGTCATGAATCGCGGTCAAATCGTCGAACAAGGCACAGCCGAAAGCATCTACCGCGAACCAAAACAAGCATATACACAAAAATTAATTGCCTCCATTCCTACAGGTAGCCCAGAACGCATACGCAGTCGGCAAGTGGGAACTATGTGATGACTATTCATTTACAGCCATGATTCTAGGTGTAGGTTGGGTGGAGGAACGGAACCCAACATTCTCAAGACTATGTAATGTTGTCAATTACTAGGCAAACTGTAAGGTTCACGTAGTGGTGGTTCGCCTCCATTCATCAAAGTGATTGAATCTTCAGCTTCTTCACCCACAGACCACCACCCTGGTACAATTGTTTTATCATTCTGCGCCAATAGTTGTAGCTTGGGTAATGTCTCTTGAATTTTGATAGCACCCGCAGCAAAACATGACCAAAATCTCACTTCAGCTTCAGCATCATCTAACCCTTGGATAATCACATTCACTGCTTGCTGATATAGATGCGTTGGTAATTCCTGAGAGAGTTTATTACCAATTCCTTCTAATGCTTGCGCCCTGATAAAAGCAGTTTCAGATGTGTTAGCGGCTATTTCTGTCAATGCACTAATCACTTCTTGATTGACTTCGCAATTTGATAGAAAAGCCAGCGCATACACCACACTATTTCGTTGTATAGGATCAGAACTATTGGATAAAATCAACAATAAAGATTTGAAATGCTTTTCAGTCGCAATTAAACTCAAGGATGTTGCCGCCTGCATCCATAATTCAGAACGTTGACTAGACAAAATACTGATTAAAATATCAGCATCTTGATCATTACCTACTCTGCCTAGTAACCAACAAGCTGTTTGTGCTTGTTCAATGTCAAGGCTATCAATCCAATCAGCACTGCGGGAAGCAAAACCGAGGCTTTCCAGTATTTCAATTTCACCCGCCGCTTCTGGAAATTGATGCTTGACTTCTTGAAGATTCATATAGGATTTAGATGTGATTTTAAAAATATAACCGAAATATTTTTATGATAAATTTTATCTCCCAGCCCTCAATATTTGTTCAGCTGTTAGTTTTAAGTCTGGAAATGTTAGAGAAACAATGGTTTGATTCCCTCGAAACTGCTGAATTTCATATTCTTCATTTACTAGGGTACAAATAGATAAGGTTGGTTGTTTGGGTTTGCCAATATGTCGAGTACCACCTAAACCTGCGTAGTCTGCAATCCAATATTCAGAAATGCCTAAAACTGCGTAATCTTCTAGCTTACGGGCATAATCATTTTGCCAGTTACTACTAACAACTTCTGCGACAAATTTTAGCGAACTACCCAGGGTTAAAATTGATTGATCAGACCAAAGTGGTTCTTGAGTAAGTTGATTGCGATCGATAACTGCAACATCAGGACGAAATGCTGTCATACCTGTGTTGTGAGGGCGTAATAATCCTCGTTGCAAGACAAACCAAGGTAAGTTTTTTGCATCGATTTGGACACATATTTTGGTGGTAATGAAGGCTGCAACTTCTTCATGTAAGCCTGTTGGTTCCAAGTCGAATACTTCTCCATCAATCAGTTCATAGCGGTTGTTATCGCTATAATGGGCGAGAAATTCGTCAAAGCTGAGTGGTTGCTGTTGGGTGAGTTGGTTGATTGCGATGGTCATACCAGTTACAAGATATTTCTTGAGGGAGAATCATCAAGAGGCATAAGAATTTCAGTGTTGCTAATTAATATAGGAATCCGGTTTGATTTCTGAATTTATTTGTGTAGTTAGGGAATAGGGAATGGGGAGTCGGCAGTAGGAAAGAAGACTGATCTGAGTGTACTGATTTTTTCAGAAATCAAATATCAGTCCAATATGATAATTTTTGTCTAACGCAGAGGCGCAAAGAGCAGGAGTGTTAAATGTGAAATCATAAAACTTCATCCCGCATTTATGCAAAGCCAAAATTTCTTGTTCCTACTCCCCACTCTCCACTCCCTATTTTCACTGCAAGTTTTTTAATAAGATTCATATCTATTAAATACTTGTAGTTCGCCGTTTTTATTGAATGCAACTACAGAAAATGGCTGTTTAGTATCTCCCATTTCCATTCCTGGTGTGCCTACAGGCATGGCTGGAACGGCTAAACCTGCAAGTTGGGGTTTTTGCTTGAGAAAACGCTTGATGTCATCAGCCGGAACATGACCTTCCATCACATAGCCGTCAATAATGGCGGTGTGACATGAGGCAAATTCTGGGGGTAAGTTGTATTTTTGTTTAATTGCTTCTATTTCGTCGGTTTTGATGTCTTGCTTGATTTTAAAACCATGTTTTTGGATATGCTCTAACCAATCTCCACAGCAGCTACAGCTAGGACTACGATAAACTATGATTTCTTGCTTGCCGGAGTAAGATTCTGTTTCGTTGTCCCAAATACTAGCTGCGATCGCAGATGCTGAATTACTCGTTATGCTAACTACAGCAATAATGATTATGCTTAGGCAGATATGTAGGATTTTACTCATAATTTCTGATACCTCTTTTTAATAAGTTCCAACAACGGCAGCTTTTTGCTTAGTGGTACTTTGTCTATCATACAGTTAGCATCAACTGGCTCTAAGCCTCAAGTTATACCAAGTTACAGTCCAATTTGTAGAGATGTGGTCTAAAAGTGGGAATACTGGTTGTACAAATTACTTAATATTCAAAAGAGAAAATACCTTGACGACCGCTTGTATTACGTTGTAACATGAAGATATTTCGTATCTACCTGCTTGCCATAAAAAAACTGACTATACTTGTAGTATGTAGTTATCGCCCCTGTTCATTCAGCAAAATTTTAAGTCTTGTATCAATTTAATGAGAAAGGTTAAGTTAAGTAATTTTTCTTGGACTGGATATACACATAGCATTCTTGAATGAGTTGTAAATAATAAATTGATTTCCAACTTCCTACTCCCTACTGACTAGTATCTACCTTTAAAAGTAGTTGAGAAATCAAATAAGACTGCTATAGTTGAGCAAACATTTTTACAAAAAGTAAAAATATGGAATTTGATTATTTTAGTGGTAACGAAAGCACATCCAATAACAATAAACAGCAAAACTTACTCACTAGTGGTTGGCGACCATTACAAAGAGATTTAGATTGGGAATTTTTATGGCAACTGGCGCAGAATGACACTAAGGAATTTGCCCAAAAAACTTTTAATTTAGCCAGCACATTCAGTGAAGTTTTGGGGAGAAATAATTTTACTTGGTGGGCAAACTTATTTGCTGTCGCCTCAGAAAATACTCGTTATGAAGTTGAGAAGTTTTGGAATTATATTACACCAGATCCCCAATCACCAGACCATCGTTACAAAGATGTTTTGAGTACAGAAACACCGATATTACAATTTGTGAGTCGCAACAGTATACCTATTGATTATGTTTTGAATCGTTTACAGGAAATTACTGTTATTAGAGTCTTACAAATATTAGGTAGACCCACGATCATTACTCAGTATTACTCTGAGAGAGATTTTTATTTTCCTGTGGAGAAGTTTGTCAGTTGGGAACGTTTAGATGTTGTCAATACTGTCAATGCTTATTGGGAAATGTATGATCTTTGGCTGCAAATTGAACCTTACGATCGCGGCAGACGGCAGTATACTTTAATGGCTAAAGATTTAGCACCACTAGTTAACAAAGCCACTTACGATTTAGCGGTGATGTTAAGTGGCTATCAAAGTCGTGTGGGTAAGGTTCACAGCCAATTCCCCATTCGGACATTTCCCGCCGATATTCAAAGTTTTACCGATAGCTTACAGCAAGCGGTTCTGAATCAAAATCAGTTAGCGGTGGTGGTACATGGGGAACCGGGTACAGGTAAAACTGCTTGGACTCAAGCCGTAGCCAAAGAAATTCTCATGCCTTTGGGGTTTGTGATATTTATTTTGGATCATGATGCGATCGCTAATTTTGTCCCGCCTACTTACTTAGAACGGATTTGTATTATCATTAACGAGGCTGATAATTTAGCCCAAAATCGTGCTTCGGAAATTGCCCAATCTAATAACAAAACCGAACATATTTTGAGTTTGTTGGATGGTACTTTATACCAAAGCGTCATTGATGAATCTGGGCTGCAAATGAAGCAGAGGTTAGTAGTATTGATGACTTGCAACACCACAGAAAGATTAGACCCGGCTATGTTACGCAAAGGACGGGTGGATTTGATTGCGGAATTTACACAGAAATTTGTATAAGTTGAGGGTCGGGATTTAGAGACAAGGGGTAGTAAAGGTTCAGTTAGTGAATTTTAAACCTTAAAATATGCCCCTAAATCTCCCCTGAAAAAGACTATTAATTAGAAACATATTTCTTGATGGTATTAGTTCTTTACTGACTTCTATTGATAGGTATTTAATACTTGTTGGATAAACTTCTGCCATACTTCATTCGGAACCCAAATTTTATGTAAATCTTGTTCGGCGACTGCATCACTTACACCTTGATGTATGCGGCGAAAAAGATAGATAAAAGCTGAGACTCTCATATTAGCAGCGCAGTGAACAAAGATTTTTTTATCTGAATTTGTTTCCATAACACCAAAAAACTTTGTCGCATCTTCTAGCGTCGGATTTTCCCACACTACGGGAATGTGTATATACTGCATTTCTTGAGATGCAACAATTTCTTGTTCATTGGCTAAAGCATTGCTTGATGTTGGTAAGGCTAAATTAACTATTAGTTGATAGCCTGCCGCTTTGATGGCTGCAAATTGTTCGGCGGTTGGTTGTCCTGAAGTGGCAATTGTATCTGATATTTGGAGGAAATTATATATTTCTGCGAGATGATTTTTAACCGACATAAATCTTTATTGATTAAATAACCCATAAGATAATTTAGTTTCCCATTTATTGCCAGTTCTTTCCATATATAGCAAATTTCCATATTGTGGTGTTATGGGACAAAAAGCAGTCAGTTGAATTAACGCTTGAGAAAAATCATCCGAAAGACCTGGACGAGCTAATGTATAGAACATAGACCATCTATGATCATCTTGATTGAAAAGGTTGTGATACTCGGCGCGAGACAGTAAATTAACTTTGGGATTGTTAATCCATAAACTTAATAAGGAAGGTTGAGTGTTAACCGATATCCAATTATCAAAAGTATCTTTTTGGAGTTCAGGAAAACCTAAAATTCTCATACCATACATTTCTGTTTCCTTAATCCGCAGATTTTCCCAAGTAATATCCTTAAGACTAGTTTTAGTAATCACCGAACCTGACTCTTCTAAAAGATATTCTCCTGCTATGCTGTAATTTTCAATTAATGTCGCAAAAATCTCTATTTCATGTTGCGATCGCATATTTTTTAATATTCTTTGATGGTTAAACAAGGTATGACAATATTTCCCTATTTAGAGGTATTGTCAACCTTGTTTAATTTGTAACCGATTTTAAAATAAAGTTAATCGGTAATTACCACGTTGGTTAGGATTGCTAGAGGTGACAACTATATAATAAGTACCATCTTCAGGTAATCTTGCGCGGTCAATGAGGGTGCTATATTTACCATTGCGATCGCTATTAGCAGCAATTCTTTGTCCTTGAGCATCCAGTAAAACTATATAAGGTAAAAATTCTTCATTTAAACTATCAACTCGAATACTCACCAATTGATTTTTTTTACCTTGAAATTCTTTCACATTGTAGGGAGTTCCGTTTTGTTTTAGAACTAAGTTTTGCTGGCTGAGTTCTCCGGTTTCGTCTAAAATGTAGCTGGCTCGATCATCTCGAATCGCCAAACTATAACGGCCTGTATCTCCAGGGTTTTGGCTAGTCACAGCAATTGTATATACACCCGCCACAGGTAAGCGTGCAAAAATAAAAGCATCTCTTTCTGTCTCACCACCGCCTCGTTTGAGGATAACGTTATTATTGGGGTCGAGGAGAAACATATAAGGACGTAAACTTAAGTTATTAGAACGTCTTTTATCTGCACTACCTAACAGGCGAATTTGAATTAATTGGTTTTCTCTACCTTCAAACTGATAGAAATGATATGCTCTGCCTTGTGCTTGAAAATCTCTTTTATCTAAAATCCCAAAGGCAATATCGACAAAGTTGATGTCTCGATAATTAGGTGTACGAGAATTAGCCGCAGCTACAGTTCTAGAGTTTCTTCCTCTGGTGGAGTTAGTGTTTGGTGTTGGGGATACAGACTGAGTTTGTGATGGTTGCGGTGTAGGGTTACTTGCTGCTGGAGATGTTTCGGGAGTGGAATTAGTCGCGGTTGGTTGAAGGTTTGGGTTAGTTTCTGGCGCTGGGACACGCACTGGTAAAGGTGAATTGATAGATTCTGTGCGTTGTGGTGTGACAGGCGGTTCTGCTACTGGAATTTGCTCAATTCCTTGTTGTACTGCTTCTGGCTGGCGTTCGTCTGGTGTTTTCGCCAGTTGGAATTGTCGAGAAATGGGGTGTATTTCTAAGGCATTGATTGGTAGGATATGACTAGCGATCGCAACACTACTCACAGCAATCAATAACTTTAAATTCATTCTGCTGCGGGATTTTCGATTTTGTTTGACTGCCATATTTCACTCCTGTTTTTAATTTGTCTAAAATTCTCACAGTCTGGAGATAAATAAGTTTTTTAATTCAAAATAACTAAACTTTCATTTGTTGTATAGGATTCATATTTGATTTCTGAAAAAAAATCAGTACACCCAGAGCAGGCTTCTTTCCTACTCCCTACTCCCCATTCCCTACTCCCTACATACACAACTAGATTCAGGAATCAAACCGTATTCCTATATTCATTACTCAGCACTGTTTTCGTAATTGATACACAACTAGTCAGCAACAGTAGTTATCATACTACTAATCAACAAGCAAATTCGAGGATTTCAAATTTTAAATCAGTGAGATACTTGTATATTAATTATTTGATGATCAGGAAAATACCGGAAACTTTATAGCAAAATTATACGTCATCAACTAACATAAGATAAAACAGAAAATGGATTCCCAGTATGGTCTGCTGCTTGAATCCCGATTGTTCTCATCCTCTAAATCCCGATGAAAATCAATATTGTCAAAGTTGCAATACTCCATTAGTTAGATTATTGCGAGGGCATTATCGTGTCATTCAAGTAATATCAGATGAAGGTGGATTTGGCAGAACCTATCTTGCGGAAGATGTGGATAAACTGAATGAATGGTGTGTAGTTAAACAATTAGCACCGAAAGTTCAGGAAGCTACCGCACTCAAAAAAGCAATTGCATTATTTCAAGAAGAAGCACAAAGATTACAGCATTTGGGAGAACACCCGCAAATACCTGCTTTATTAGCTTATTTTGAACAAGATAATTATTTATTTTTAGTCCAACAGTTTATTGATGGACAGAATTTAATGCAGGAATTATCTCAAGGGGTGACTTATACCGAAATTCAAGTGCTGCAAGTTTTGTGTGATTTACTACCTGTATTGAAATTTATTCACGATCGCGGTGTAATTCATCGAGATATTAAACCACAAAATATTATTCGTCGTCGCAGTGATGACAAATTAGTATTAATTGATTTTGGTGCATCCAAGCAATTAACCGCCACAGTACATACTAAATTAGGCACAATCATTGGTTCACATGGTTATACTCCCATAGAACAAATGCAATATGGTCAAGCTTATCCAGCCAGTGATTTGTATAGTTTAGGGGTAACTTGCTTTTATTTACTGACAGGAAATGTACCCTCAAAATTATGGATGGAACAAGGCTATAGCTGGGTGAAATCTTGGCGGCAATATCTACCAAACGCAAATACAACTAAGATAACTATAGATGCCAAGTTAGGGAAAGTTCTGGATAAACTGCTGACTACAGATATGGGACAACGCTATCAAACAGCAGATCAAGTTTTGCAAGACTTGAAAACCCAATCTTCAACATCAACTAACTTATTTGCAACTGCGCCAACTTTACTCCCTGTTCCCAGAAGCAAGCAGTTATTGACGTTCAAACTCAATGACAACTTGCAAAAATTACTGCTTGTTAATATTTTCGTGATTCTGTTGGGATTAGGCGGAATTTGGTACTTTCAATCTTTCCCTCAGTTGAATACTACAGCCGTTTCTGAAAATCTAGACCAACCCAAAACTTTTCGAGGACACGCGAGTGATGTGAATGCGGTAGCTTTTGCGCCTAATAGAAGAATTTTCGCAAGTGGTAGTGATGATCAAACAATCAAACTGTGGAATTTAGCAACAGGAACGGAAATCAATACCCTCAAAGGACATTTGAAATGGATTTGGGCGATCGCTTTTCATCCTGATGGTAAAATTCTCGCTAGTGGTAGTGCAGATAAAACTATTAAACTCTGGAATCTGGCTACAGCCGAAGAAATTCGCACCCTCACAGGACATACTGACGGCGTAACGGCTGTTGCTTTTAGTCCCAATGGTAAAACCTTAGCCAGTGGTAGCTTAGAGCAGACTATCAAATTATGGGATGTTACAACAGGTAAGTTAATTCGCACTCTTTCAGGACACAACCAAGCTGTTGCAAGCATCGCCTTTAGTCCCAATGGCAAAACTTTAGCTAGTGGTAGTTGGGATAAAACTATTAAACTTTGGAATGTGGCAACAGGTAAACAAATTCGCACTTTGGAAGGACATACACAATTAATTCTGTCTTTAGCCTTCAGCCCTGATGGTAAAACTTTGGCTAGTGGTAGTAAAGATAAAACAGTTAAAATTTGGAATATTGCCACAGGCGAGACAATTCGCACCCTCAAACAACATGCTGATAAAGTCAATTCTGTGGCTTATGGCAAGACTGGCAACGCTACTATACTTGCCAGTGGTAGTAGTGATAATACAATTAAATTGTGGAATCCGGCGAATGGTGCAGAAATTCGCACTTTAAAACGGGATTCTGGTTATATATATTCTGTGGCGATTAGTGCAGATGGTAAAGCGATCGCTAGTGGTGGTAGTGCAGACAATATTATCAAAATTTGGCCGATATCACCCTAGAGACGCGAGATTTCGCGTCTAGAACACAGCAAACATCAAATATAAATTTATTTTTTGGCGATCGCACAGATTTTATGGATAGTTTGATGATGGCGATCGCATATAAAATAATTCTCAATATTTACTTATTGTTGACTTAACCAAGCTTCTAACTCGCCAACTGTGGCAAAATCTAACAATGCTTCTCCTAGAGATTCTAACTGTTCAATAGATAATCTCTCAACTTGCTCGATGAGAGATGAATCTATTGCTCCCAATCTTCGATTTAACTGGCGCAGAATTAGTTGTTGTTCTCCTTGCTGTAAACCTTCTTGTCGAGCTTGTTCTCTGTCTTGTTGATACAGTGGTGCTAATCTCATCACTAACTCCCGATCGTCTACTTCTGTATTTTGATTGATTCGCAAGTTTTGTTGCAAGTTATAAAGCAATACGGTTCAGTTAAGAAAGCTAGATTACAACAAAAACAGCCAATGATAACTCAACAAAAAACGAAAAAATCATTTTGGAGGGGGTTTGGGGGACGCAACCGTACCCCAATCGGGGGTTTGGGGGAGAATCCCCCAAATCTTGCTCATTGTCTGATAAATAGAGCAGAAATTGAGAAATCAACTCTTATTACCTTAAC
Source organism: Aulosira sp. FACHB-615 (assembly GCF_014698045.1). Taxonomy (GTDB): domain Bacteria; phylum Cyanobacteriota; class Cyanobacteriia; order Cyanobacteriales; family Nostocaceae; genus Nostoc_B. The sequence continues at coordinate 18,985 of NZ_JACJSE010000002.1, read as the reverse complement.
TGAACCGTATTGAGTTATAAAGCAATTTTAGATTTAAGTATTAATTGCACCGCGTACTAAAATGACAGTACTCTCTACACTGGAGGCGATCGCTTCTGGAATATTACCTTGAATTGCTTGTTGTAGTAAGCCTTCGCGGGTAGCACCCAAAACTACAACATCAAACCCTTCTTGTTCTACTAAATGAATTACACCTTCAGCCACGGAATCAGCCTGTACTGGTGTAGCGACAAATGCAGTGCTAGATAAGTGACGATGACGCATCAATTGATGAATGGCTTTGTCTAAAATTTGGATATCTGGTTTTGATTCTGATGGCTTGAATACTTGTGTTAAGTGAATTTCTGGTTCATTTCCTAATGTTACCAATGCCGGGATTAATTTCAGCGCAAATTTAGAATTAGGGCCTCCAGCCATTGGAATTAACCAACGGTTAAATTGGAGAGTGGGAGAAATTGTTGACAATTGACTATTGACAGTTGACTGTTGATAATTACCCAGTTTTACTAGTACTACATCACAGGTGGCTTGACGAATGATGGTATCAACAATGTCGCCAAAAATGCGCCCTGGGGTGGAAGTGTTGCCTTTCCATCCCATTAAAATCATGTCTATGTGGCGTTCTTGGATAGTTTCTAAGATGGCTTGAGAAGCATCATGGGCGACACGAATTTGTGTATGTAAGGGAATGTGCCATTTTTTCGCTAAAACTTCAGCTTGTCGCAGTAAACGCCGACTTTTGGCAGTTCTGACTGGTGTTTCGGCTGGGGAACTGTGGCGCGATACTAACATTATTTGGACGCACTCTATTTCATAATGGCGCTCACGAGCAATAGCGGTGGCCATTTTTAACAGAATTGGTACAGTATCAGGATTAGCAATGGGGACTAATAATCTACCTCTGCCAATACTCGGCGATCGCGTCTGGTAAACTACATAAGATGGATCTGCCTGTGGTGCTGGGGTAATGTTTTTACCGTTGAGATGGTCAGCTTCAGCACGAATAATATCAGCGCGGGTAATAATTCCTATTAATCTTCGCTTATCTACTACAGGTAAACGACTAATTTGATAGCGGTCAAGTAAATACAATACATTACTCAAGTTATGTATAGGTGTGACCGTTATCGGCGCATTGGTCATAATTTCTTTTAATAAGGTATTGTTTGGCAAGTTGCGATTAGCCAAGTTTGTTAAATCTGATTGGGTAACAATACCAACTAATTTACTATTTTGGACTACCGGAAAACCCCGGTGATGGGAACTAGAGAAGGCTTGTTTTGTTTCTTCTAAAGTTATGTCTGCATCCAGAGTTTCCACTTGTTTTTGCATGACATCTTTAGCTGTTAATGTAGTTAAAATAGCTTCTGTGGGCGCGACTTTACTCAGGTTAATACCTTTTAATAGCAACAGTCGATCATAAAGTGAACCGGGCATAACTTTATCTGCTACTAAGTATGCGACTACAGCCACAATCATTAAAGGTAAAACCAAGTTAAAATCTGTAGTCATTTCAAAGACAATCACAATTGCGGTGATGGGAACCTTAGAAACGGCGCTAAAAAATCCCCCCATTCCCGCCAAAGCATAAGTAGGTAGCGAACCTACTCCTAATAAATGGCCTTCCCAAACACCAACAACATGCCCTAAACAAGAACCTAAAATTAAACTAGGTGCAAATAATCCTCCCGGCGCACCAGAACCAAAGGCAATTAAAGTGAGGACAAACTGAGCAATAAACGCGATCGCAGCAACAGAACCACTAGAACTGCTAGTAATTATATATTCCCGTAAGCCAGTATTATTCCGAAAATATTCGGGCAACATAGCGACGATAATTCCCGAAACAAATCCCGCCAAGGCAACTTTAAGCGGCAAACTAATATGTAATCTTTGATAAGATTTGATACTAAAAATTAAACCGTAATTAAATAATGCCCCTAATAACCCAGCAACAATACCCAAGATTAAAAAAAACGGAATTTCTGGCAGAGAAAACTGACTTGATGATTGGATCATTTGCAGATTTAATTGCAAACTGCGACCACCCAATAATCGTGAGACAACACCGCCGATAAATGAAGCGATAATGGCGGTTCCTAAAGTTATGCCAGATAAATCTTGCAGTAATTCTTCAATAATAAATATGACACCTGCTAAGGGGGCGTTAAAAGCAGCTGCTAAACCTGCACCTGCACCCGCAGCAATCATCTGTCGCCGATGATCTGGGGACGTGGGAACAAAGCGACTCATCCCCGCCGCTAAACTTGCACCAACTTGCACAGTCGGGCCTTGTCTACCTAATGTTAACCCCGAACCAATCACAATCATGGCACTGAGTAACTTCACAGCCGCTACCCGCCAAGATAATTTGATGGGTACATTGGCTAAGTTAGCTTTGACTTGCGGAATACCACTACCAGAGGCTTCTGGTGCTAACCTCTGTACTAACCAGCCAGCCATGTAGCCAAACACTAAACCGACTATTGGTAAAGCTATCCATGCAGGGAAAACATGGGAAGTATGCACCCGCCATGCACCCAATACTCCTGCTCCGAATTTTAAGAATACCGCAGATAAAGCTGCTACAATCCCAATAACAGAAGCTTCAGCGATCGCTAAACCTTTTCTTGGCTGCCACCAACTACGCAAGCGTTGATTCAGAGCAGGAAGCAACATCATATAAATTTAATAATTGATTTCTGATTCCTGTTAATAGTTATACCTTGAAAAGAGGAACAGGAGACTAAAGGTATGGTTATTTTTATAGTAAGTGTTAAATTTATTTCACAACTCCATCGATATTGACATCATAGAAAAATGCGTCTACTTAACTTAAAATTAGCAGTTTGTAGATAAAATACATATCATTAAAATGTCATAAATTAGCAAATATAGGGGACAATATTTTTGAACAAAGTTCATGCAATATTTATGCAAATTAGCGATTAAATCGCTTGTCAAACTCTGCAAAAGTTTGTTGCTGTTTACTGTTGTCAAGCACAGAAAAAATTACTCTTTGAAATCTGCCCCAAAATTGTCCTCCTGGTAATAAGATATCTGCAAAAATTTGAGCAACTATCGCTGGGTCATTTTTAAAGACTCCACATCCCCAAGCACCTAAAATTAACGTATCACAACCGTGTTCGGCTGCTAAACTCAAGACTTTTAATGCACGACTCATCAGAACTTCTGGTATTTGTAAACTCAGGTGCTGCTGATTTTTTTGAATCATGCCAGCATTTGGCGCTGGACTGGTGATAAAGTTGACAAAATACGGTTGTTCTAATAGCTCTCCATCATCGTTTTTGAAAACGGGGCAACTCGGAGAATAAATCATCCAATTTGAGTATAAAAGTGACCGTTCAGAACGATGAAAATCATAATATTCACGGCATTTCAACAGGCTTTTGTAAAGCGCAGAACTTCTGGCTAAACTTTCTTCTTGGGCTTGTGCGCCTTTGAGAAATCCACCACCTGGATTTTTTGCTGAAGCAAAATTTAAAACGCCAATTTGTGGCAATTTTCCACTTTTGGCTATGCGTTCAGATCCCATTAGCGTTGTCTCATTTCTCACTTCAAATTCAGTGTCTGAAAAAGGAGGAAGGCTTTTGAACACTTCAGATTCAATTTTGCATAGATTTTCAGGGCTGTAGCATTTTGTCGAATCTAAACAAGACTGTAATTCTTGATGAATGTGAACTTGATGGCCATTAGGACTAATGTAGCTACCAATTTCCAGAATTTCTAAGGTGCTTTTGGCAATGGTAATTCGTCTCATTGGTGTTATTTTTTCCACTTCTAGCGGATATGATTTTTAGAAAGGCTGTTGCTTTGTATTACATCAATAATACAATAAGGTCAGCCCATACTACAAAATTTTTTCCATTTGAGAGGGGAAATTTACTAGTACAACAAGGCAAAAGGAAAAAAATAATAACGATACCAAAAGCCTTTTAGCAGTTTCTTATGGTCACTGAGTTTCGGCTTCGCTCAAATACCGTGTGGTCGAAGTGTGGTCTGTTTATTTACGCCGACCTGTACTAGTATCACAGATGATTTGGTGGTTAAGCCCTGATTCATCACCGCCACAAACGCAACATCTGATTGCTACCTTTGAGAAATTCCCAAGGTACATTGACAACTTCTGCGGAAATTCCCGCTTGATTTAAATCGTTAAGTAAATTATTTAACAAAGGATATGTTTGAGCATCTTTACCCTGCAACGGATAAATTCTGACTTCTTGAGAACAAACTCGATAAAGTTCTAAAATTGTTTGCCAGTGAAAAGCATAATCCAAGCAGTCACTGTAGAGAAACAACAAATTAGCACTTAATACCAAATCAAAGCTGCGATCGCTAAAAGGCAATTTTGGTAATACAGTCTGAATGTAGCGTCCTGCTTGGCAACCATTGGGATAATCTGCCAAAAATTTTTCTAATGCTATCTGGCGATATTCAGTTAATTTGGCAATATTTTGATAAAAATCCCAATTATAGTTATGGGTGACATCAGTCAATCTTTCCATAACATGAGCTAAATCGGCTTGTCCTTTGGCTTGCAAAGTTGTTGCATCGAAATTGAACACAATGTCACAAGCAACAGCATCAATACCCATTTGATGCAGTTCCGCCACAAAGGAAGCTGCACCCGCAGGACAATCTAAAATTTTCGCTGTTTGCCACTGCGATAAATCTAGGTCAAAAAATTTCACATACTCCGATAAAGTACGACCTAGAAATACAATTCTATCCAGTTGGAGAGCATCATTTATGCTAGTGGCAAAGTTCATAATGTTGGCTGTTTATAGCAAAGTGCTGAGTGCTAAGAGTAATCCCAAAAATAAATTATCCAATTGGTTTACTCAAAAAGACTTCTATCTTCCTACTCGTCCTTGTCTACCTTGTCCCCCTTGTCTCTAAATGCTGAATGTTGAGTAGAAACTTAGTCCCCTCAAAGCTGTGAGCAGTACTTAATAATTTCTACTGGTAGTAGATAGTCCTTCGACTATTAAAGATGGGGTATAACAAGAACCATTCCAATCCGCATCATTACCTAATTCTACGACTTGTTTGAGGGCTGTGTAAACATTACCCGCAACCATTGTGTCTTTCACACGGCCAGTAACTTGACCGTTCTGTACACGGTAGCCCAAATCAATATTGATGGAAAAGTCTCCTGAAATTCCCCCACTACCGCCTAACATTTGATCAACAATTAGACCATTATCTAATTTGCGAATTAAATCTCGTAGTGGAGTTGTACCAGGTTGAATCAAGAAATTAAACAACCCAGGGGAAGGATAGCTACCCAAACCGGGACGAAAACCATTACCAGTGGAACCGCTACCGAGTTGACGGCCTGTGGTGCGATCGCCATAAAAATGCTGTAATATACCATCTTTGACAAACACTAAAGCCTTTGTCGGCGTGCCTTCATCATCAAAAGGGCAACTGTAAGGGCCTGCTTCCGGGTCTTGATAAAGTGTCAAACTAGGTGCAACAACTTGTTTACCCATGCGTTCCGCCCAAGGGGAAGCCGCTTCTAAGACACGTTTCCCGTTTAAAGCAGCTTGGGCAGTTCCCCACAGCATATCAGCCGCTTTGGAAGTAAATAAAACCGGCACACGACCATTAGGTGGTGCAACATTTTCTTGCGCCCAGACTAGCCTCTGTAAAATTTGATAAGCTAACTTTTCTGGGTCTAGGGTATTGCGTTGAGTTTGACCATCGGAAACACTTAAAAAATCATCACCCCGCACCCATTCGGCTGACATATAACAGCTGAGGGTAGTATCGGTGTAGTGACAATCTAGACCTTGACTATTCACAAGTCTAGTAGTTTCCACATCACATTCCCAGTCACTATTACATAGTACATCTGGGTAAGTATTGCGAATAATGGCGATCGCTTCTTTGCCCCAGTTGACTAAAACTTCTATCGGTACACTTTTCCCCACATCTGGGTAAGCGGGCTTTGAGTTAGTCACTAACTCGATTGTTTCCGGTTGATTTAGTTCACTCAAAGCCAAAGCCCGTTCCACCATAGCCTGTGGTGACACATCACCATAAGCTACCGTCAGTCCAGGGCGACCATTGCGCCATAACCGCAGCGTTGTACCTTCAGATTGGCTGGTTTCTAGCTGTTTGAGTCGGTTAGCCTCAAAAAACACCGGACGAGAAAGCGAGTGCGACTGATACACCTCAGCTGCTTCCGCTCCCGATTTGATGGCTAGTTCCAGCAGCTGTTCTGCTAGTGTATCGTGTGAGAAATTTTCAGAACCCATGACCCTTGGTGAATTGTGGATTTCGGATTTTGAACTGCAAGCAAACGCAGATAATTATCCCAAATCATTGGTGCATATCCGCGCAAATCAGCAATTTGCTTTTGACAACGGAGATGGACGCAGATAATTATCCCAAATCATGGGCATCTATCAGCGTGCCATCAATGCAGAGAATTCCCCAAAAAATCATCGGTATGTATCAGTTTGTACTTAGAGGCTAGGGAGTAGGGAGTAGGGAGTAGGGAGTAGGGAGTAGGGAGTAGGGAATAGGGGAAGAAGGAACAGAAAAAGGTAGGGATTTTTCCCTATATGCCGTTTTATCTTGGATTCCCTACTCCCCACTCACCACTCCCCATTCCCTCATTCACAACAAATTCATCTCTTGCAACAGCCAAAACCCAGCAAAAGATTCTGCTTGAGGACTTGACTGTATACCAATAAAATGCACTCCATTGGCTTTTTGTTTCGCTTCGGCAAAACCTTGGGTTTCTGCTAAGATTTTGGGATTTTTGATATTTGCCAAAATCCAACTTTCCGTAGCACCAGTTTCTAAAATCAACCTTGTACCAGCACTATCATCAACTCTTAAAAACGCCAACTCTAAACCAGACATCCAGCCAGCTAAAGGTAAAGCCCTGGGTGAGAAAATTAAAACTCCCGGAATGCGCGTTTCTGGGGGTAATTGCGCCATTTCTAGGGGGAAAGCTTCACCAAAACCAACATCCCATTCTGGCATTTCTGCTAATTCCGCCGCCGATAAGCTGACAAACACCCATTGCTGTCCTTCTAAAGCATCAGGTAAACGCTGAGGTAAAGGACTGTCTAAACGCACAGAAGGGTTAGTTCCACCTTGATAACCTGGTTCTTGAGGGTAAACTTCTGCCATTCGCTGTTGTAGCCATTGGTTCAGCAACAAAGTGCGCCGACTGGGTTGGGCTGGAATACCCAAATCTTGGCAGGCTTTCGTAATCATATTGTTCATTTGGCGGCGGAAAAAGCGGACTTTTATAGGTGCTTGTCCGGCTTTGTCAATGGCTTCCTGCAACGCTGTCCGCAACCAGCCCGAATTGACTTGGGTGCTAGGACAATATTGAGCGTAGCGAAATAACGAATCTGTTTGCGTCCGAATATCCAAGGGACTTTCACAGATGACAACTTCCCAAACTTTTTTTTGATTTTCATCCAAAATTGGACGAGAGTAAAAATCGAGTTCCCAAATACTGCCCATGTTATGCCGTCAAAATCTGGCGAGTTTATATTTTGCTTATATCTTGATCATACGAGGCTTAGGGCAGTAAGGAGTATTGTGGTCTGATCAGTTGAGCTAACAAGATGAAGTTAAAGCGATCGCTCGGAAAAATTGTGATAACTTAACATTTTAGAAAATTATCCGTCAATAAATCTTGACTATAATTCGTCATTTTATCAGTAATATCACGGAAGGCTGAATTATCAAGCTAAAGCTATCTTGTACCGGAAATATACGGTCATTTCCGTGTATTGACTGATTCCTACAAAAATAGTCAAGGTACATCTATGAGTTTCACCACAACTAAGAACACTGCAATTAGTGAACTATTAAGAACGGAAAGTGCAAATAGAGATATTGACTGGCTTAAAGATAGTTTAAATGCAGCAATAGAACTAGAGTTAGCAACTTTACCGCCATATCTTTGCGCGTGGTGGTCAATTAAAGATGATCAAGAAACTGCTGCTAAGTTAATTCGTACTGTGCTGATGGAAGAAATGCTGCACATGGGATTAGTTGCTAATATGCTGACAACTATCGGTGGTACACCAAAAATTAATAGTGTTTTACCAAGCTATCCCGGTAATTTACCAGGAGGAGTCAGACCTCAATTAACGGTATATTTAGCAGGTTTAAGTAAAACTTATTTAGACGAAGTTTGTAAGCAAATCGAATATCCTGAAAGTGGGCCGATTGCTTTTTTTGGTGGTGAAACTTATCCTACAATTGGCGCTTTTTATGATGCCATTCTAGTGGCTTTTCAAGAACTCAAACCAGCAATGTCTGGTGCTAATCAGCTAACTGATGGTTCAGTCGGTGGACATCAGTTATATGCTATCAATACACTAGCTGATGTCGAAAAAGCGATTACAGAAATTAAGGTACAAGGAGAAGGAACTGCCCTATCCCCAGATGCAGAAGGATTTGGTGGTGAACTTGCCCATTATTACAAATTTGATGAGATTTCTCATGGTCGGAAATTAGAGCAAGTTGATGGTGTTTGGCGGTATTCTGGTGCAGTTATACCCTTCCCTGATACATACCCAATGGCACAAGTTCCTGAAGGTGGTTGGCAAAATCCATCCCCAGAAGTCAGCGCATTGTTAAATCAATTTAATAGTGCTTTTAAAGCAGTTTTAGATGAACTCGAACTAGCTTGGACTACTGGCAATCAAGATAAGCTGGGTAGTGCAATTGGATTGATGTTTAGTTTGAAAACACCTGCTATTCAACTTATGCAAATTCCTTTACCTGATGGTAGTGGTAATTATGGCCCAGATTTTCTAATTTATTAACATTGAGACATCAAAATCTGGTAACGCACAATTAAGGCATGATTTTCATTGGATGGGTGATAAAACCCATCCTGATTTTTTGAGACTTAACTCTGTAACCTATCACCTATAGGATTCATATTTGATTTGGGAAAAAAATCAGTACACCCAGAGCAGGCTTCTTTCCTACTCCCTGACTACACAGCTAGATTCAGGAATCAAACCATATTCCCATATCACCTGATCTAACTAAATTCCTGCACCATCAAGAAAGTCTTCAATCACAGCATTGCTATTGACTTTACTGTTGTAGAGTATTTCGAGTTCGCTATGTACCGCAGTTGGTAATTCTAATGGTGACTGAGTTTCTAATTCTTCTAGCTGTTTTTCGAGATTTTTGACACGTTCAAATAGCGCCCGAATCGCTTCTGCTTCTACATCTCGAATTTTATTATGAGCTAACAGATCAACATTGATGTTATTTTGACGAGTCACTCTTCCGGGGACACCCACAACAGTAGTATTACTCGGCACATCACGTAAAACTACAGAACCGGCTCCGATACGGACGCGATCGCCTATAGTAATATTGCCTAAAACTTTTGCGCCAGCCCCCACCACTACATGACTACCTAATGTCGGGTGGCGTTTACCGCTTTCTTTACCAGTCCCACCCAGGGTAACACCTTGATAAATTAAAGCATAATCACCGATAACTGCTGTTTCACCAATTACTACACCCATACCGTGGTCGATAAATACTCCTTTACCAATCACTGCCCCTGGATGAATTTCTACGCCTGTAAAAAATCGGCTGAGATGGGATACAAACCGGGGAAAGAAAGGAACGTTTTTTTTATACAACCAATGTGCTAAACGATGCAAAATCAAGGCTTGGAATCCAGGATAGCAAAATAAAATCTCCAGCCAGTTACGGGCTGCGGGGTCGCGCTCATAAATTGTTTGCAAGTCAGTTAGTAACATAACTTTGTTGTGGTTGTTTTGAGTGGGAAATCACGAAACCAAAATAATTCCTGTGAAAGATGAACTCATTTGGAGGATTTTGTAGGATAATCTACGGTAAAACGATAGGCTTATAGTTATTAGTTCTTGATAAGTCGGATGCTAACACATTCGACAGCAAGACAAAATTAATTTCGCATAAAATGCGAAAAAGCAGTCGATAAACCGTAGTATTTTGATTGAGTACAAATCTTGAATAGCCAAAATTACGCTCTCCTGGATCTGTCTTCTAAAGTTGAATACGCACTCTTAGCACTTTTAGAACTGGCCAGCCACCACGAAAAAAAAGTACCTCTGACTATGGGCGAAATCACCTCTAAGCAACCTATACCTGAGCGATATTTAGAGCAAATTCTGACCAATTTGCGGCGTGCAGGTGTAGTTCAAAGTCAACGCGGCTCAAAAGGTGGTTTCCTCTTGGTTCGTGAACCTTGGCAAATTACGGTGTTGGAGATTGTCACTTTAGTAGAAGGCGAACGCAAAGAGAAAGAACAATCGGAGGCTCCCACATTAGAAAGGCGCTTAGTTCACGAAATTTGGGAACAAGCCAATGTAGCCTCGATGGAAGTGTTGAATCGCTACACTCTCCAAGACTTGTGTCAAGAAAGAGAAGCTCGTTTACAGCAGAGTCCGATGTATTACATCTAGAAAGTTTGAAATCTGAAGTCTGAAATTATTAACTATCCAGCTTTTAGCAAGATAATATCAACACCTAGGAGTCCTCTGATGCGAATAGCAAAAGATATTACCGAATTAATTGGACGAACACCTTTAGTGAGATTGAATAAGATTCCCCAGGCTGAAGGGGCGGTTGCAGAGATTTTAGTGAAGCTAGAGAGTATGAATCCGGCTTCTTCTGTGAAAGACCGAATTGGCATCAGTATGATAACAGAAGCAGAAGCAGCAGGCTTAATTCACCCTGGTAAGACGACCTTAGTTGAGCCTACCTCTGGAAATACGGGCATTGCTTTAGCAATGGTGGCGGCGGCTAAGGGATACCATCTTATTTTAACGATGCCCGACACGATGAGCCAAGAACGAAGGGCAATGCTGCGGGCTTATGGCGCTCAACTAGAGTTAACGGCTGGCGTGGAAGGAATGCGCGGCGCGATCGCACGAGCTGAAGAAATTGTGGCTCAAACCCCTGATGCTTATATGTTGCAGCAATTCCGCAACCCAGCCAACCCCAAAATTCATGCCGAAACCACAGCCGAAGAAATTTGGGCGGATACCGAGGGGAAAGTAGATATTTTAGTGGCGGGAGTCGGTACTGGTGGGACAATTACTGGCGTTGCAGAAGTGATTAAACAACGCAAGCCCTCTTTTCAGGCGATCGCAGTTGAACCCAGCAACAGTCCCGTACTCATCGGCGGAAAACCAGGGCCACATAAAATTCAAGGTATCGGCCCTGGTTTTATCCCAGCAATTTTCCGTCTAGAACTGGTAGATGAAGTTATTCAAGTCACCGATGATCAAGCGATGGCCTATAGCCGACGTTTAGCCAAAGAAGAAGGGTTACTCTCTGGGATTTCTTCTGGCGCTGCTTTATATGCTGCGCTGGAAGTGGCAAAACGACCAGAAAACGCCGGACGCTTGATTGTTATGGTACAACCTAGCTTTGGTGAACGTTACCTCAGCACTCCTCTATTCAAACAACCGGATGATAGTGAATGGTGATATATATTAGGACTTACGCATAAAAACGCAAAATCAAGGGTTTTGGCAAGGGTGTAGAGATACAGGGGTGTATGTATTACGCTACACACCCTTACACCCGATCTTGGTGCGTAAGTCCTGATACTATGTCTGGTCAAGGACTGATCATCAAGACGGTTCCCTAACGAATGATCATCACATCAATAGACTTCAGACTTCTATCAATCACCTTGAGGATAATCATTCCACAAAGTTGTAATTTCCCGTAAACTTTGGTGATTTCCATTACCTAAAATTAAATGATCTAGCAACGGAATACCTAATAATTGCGCTCCGGCTAATAATTGGCGTGTTAATTCTATATCTTCTTGGCTAGGTTCAACATTCCCAGAAGGATGGTTGTGGGCAACTATAGCGCGTGTTGCACCTTGACGAATGACTTCCCGAAAAATTTCCCGTGGCGAAGCTAAAGTTTCGGTCGCCGTACCAATGCTAATAACTTGTGTACCTAATAAACGGTTTTTAACATCTAATAACAATACAGCAAAATGTTCTTGCGCTTGCCACATCAAATCTTGACTGAGTGCAGCCGCAGCTGCCATTGGACTATCAATTGGTACACCATCTTGAGGACGTGATTGAAATGCACGTTTGCCTAATTCCACCGCCGCTAAAATAGTTGTGGCTTTTGCTGGGCCAATACCAGGAACTTGCATAAGTTCTGCTGGTGTGACTTCTCTTAAAACTGCTAATGGGTCACGTTGATGTTTGCCTAATTCTTGCAAAAGATATTGTCCTAAACCCACTGCTGAAAGTTTTCCCGGCCCTTGACCAGTACCTAAAAGAATTGCAATTAATTCCGCCGTTCCTAAAATTTTCGGGCCATAAGTCATCAAACGCTCACGCGGACGTTCATTTGTCGGGATATCAGCAATTCTTAGGCAATAGGTCATAGAAGCATTCAGAAAATAGTTACCGAGATGGAACTATTTTTATTTATCCCTTGTTTGCGCTCTAAATTATCTTAAGTTGGGAAAATCTTTAATTTTTCAAGAGAGGCTAGAGGGTAGGGAGTAGGGAGTGGAGAGTGGGGAATGGAGAAGAAGATGTTTGTTTCATCGGTGCTGGGTGTGCGCTGACACAGGCACTTTTAAGTAATACCAATTTGAAAAATGATTGCGACAAATGGGTTACTGAAAAGCTCACCAGTAAGCAATTTTCCAATCCAAAATTCAAAATCTAAAATCCAAAATGGTATAACTCCGTCTTTCTCCTATTCCCGACTCCCTACTCACAATTCCCCTATTTCCCCTTACGCTCCTTCTACAGCCGCAACTACACCAAAAATCAGAAATAAGCATCCACCAATAAAGGTAAGTTGGCGTTCAGAAATGCGTCCGGCAATGAGTTTACCACCAAGAACTGCGATCGCAGCACAAATACTATGTCCTAAAACTGCTCCAACTGTTACCCCAATTGGGTTATTACCAGCAGCTAAAGCAATAGTAGCAATTTGTGTGCGATCGCCCCACTCTGCCATAAATGTTAGTAAAAAGGCTTCGGTGACAATTGCCCAAGGTGTTTTGCGTTTGGGTAACTGTGCATCTGCTTTTTTAACTGCGGCTTCTGCTTCTTCGACTACATCTGTATCACAACTAGCAGCAGTCATTTTACTTGCGTCGTACAACAACTTAATACCGAAGGCAATAAACAAAGCAATTTCAGCGTAATGAATGTAAACTTTTGGCAGCAATGATGCAGCTTGTCCAAAAACTACCGATAGGATAGTCATCGCTGCTAAGGCGGCTGTCACGCCAGCAAATACCAACCGCCGCGAATGGTGCATTGACAAAATCACAGCGATAAAAAAAGTTTTATCACCAAGCTCAGAAACGGTAATTAATAATAAACCTGCGGTAAAAGCTGTTAACACTCTCTCAAGCTCCTCAATCATTGTTAGCGATGTGAGCTTGAAGAGAGCCAAAAGACCTCACCAAGCTCACATCTTGTCTGTGAACTTAGTGAAGGTCTCGCTGTCAAATACTTAAATTTGATATCTGAACCAGGTTCATCACCAGTATGTTGATTCAGATAAACTGGCTTGATGCCAGTAGCTACTCCCCTTCGATTAAGTTAAGTATTACATCTCTCTCCCAATAGAGTCAAACAATTTTGGATTTTGGATTTACGATTTTGGATTGACTGCACCGATTCCGGGATGCCGCTTGTGGATTTTAAATTGACGATTTTGGATTTGTTCCACCCACAAGGGGCGGGGCATGAACCGAAATAATCTAAAATCTAAAATCTAAAATTGGCTCGGTCAATTCATTTATGTCTCAGAAAATTGACCTTCTGCTACTATTTCAGCCAGTACCTATTCCTACTACATCTCGTAACAAGCGACAATTAGGTTGAATTAACTTACCGGAACGCAGCACTGCAACGGGAATCAGTCTTTGTTTCGCTTTTAATGGTTGTGCTAAAGCATCAAAAAGTAAACAATCACCTTCTACTAACTTGAGAATTGTGATATCTGCAATCGAACCAACTTTTAAAGTGCCAATTTCTGCATCAGCTTTTAAAACACGGGCTGGGTTAATGGTGACAGCAGCGATCGCATCTGTTAAATTTAATCCCAATGCCATTAATTTAGAAATTCCGCCACACAAACTATAATTCAACGTTGAATCATCATGCAGGCTCTTGAAATTACCGTGAGCGTCACTGCTAATAGTGTAAGGAAATACGCCTTGCGCCATCATCCGCTTTGCCGTCTCAAAGCTAAATTTTAATCCATGTCCTAAATCTAATAAGATGCCTCGCTCAATTGCTGCATACAACCATTCTGGAACTTGAGTGCGCTTTCCCAGCAACCCATCTGGTTGACAACTGTAGCAGTGACCTAAAATATCTCCCGGTTTCATGTATGACAGGGCATTTTCTACTACCTTTTCGGGGTTTGGGCGATTAGTTTCATCTACTGGAAACAATTCTCCGGTGTGAACATATAAAGGTAAATTAGTGCGATCGCCTACTTCTCTGGCTAATTTTAGTACGTCCATTCCCCAACGTGATATTGAGCCGGAATCTGCGTGGACTTTAAAACCCCGCACAATTTGGGGATTTGCCTGCGCTACCTTAATCAAGGTTTCTATATCTATGTTTTCGGGACTTTCTAACCCCGAAACCGTGTCACCAATCGTTTGAGCTATGGCATGATTAACTAACAAAAAACTACGGACATCGGTTTGTGATTTCTCCCCAATATCTGATTTAAAGCCAGCAAATGTAAACGGACTACTACTGCCTTGGTCAACAATTGTGGTTACACCAGCATTAATTCCTACATCATCGGCTGGCACTCCAAATGTTGTTTTCCATTCATAAACATGAACGTGTAAATCAATAAATCCAGGACAAATTAAATAATTGCCTGCTGCAAATGTTAGCTGTGATTTATAAGTTTTTAACTGTTTGGTAATTGCCGCAATTTTACCATCACAGATAGCAATATCAAAACGACCATTCAGTGATTGACTGGGGTCAATCACCCAGCCATTGAGTAATACCAAATCGTAATATTTGAGGTGATTTTCCATAAAAGTTTACGAGGTTAAAATAACCCCGTATCTTGAAAAAAAGAAATTAATCATGAGGAAGTTCTGCTATTTCTTGCAACACATACAACAACTGATGAATTTCTTCAATGGTGTTGTAGTGTGCTAATCCAATTCGTAGTAAACCACCACTATTTTCTACACCTAACCTCTCTATTAAACCTAGCGCATAAAAATGACCATGCCATGTAAAAATACCGCGATCGCCTAATGCTTTGGCGATAGTTTCAGGGGTTTTATTCGCTAGTCTCACGCCTACTGTTGGTGTCCGCCAAGCAAAACGAGTCGAGTCAGTTATTCCATAGCAGCTTAACCCAGGAATTTCTAAGAGTCCAGCAATTAATTTATGACTTAGTTCCCGTTCGTATTGTTGGATAGCTGACATGGCTGTAAGTAAAGCCGCACGGCGACTGTGATAAGCCGATGTAATACTCGCTGGTTCTGATGATTTGAGAAAGCGGGGACAACTAAAGGTTTGTAACCCTTCTTTGTCGGCTGTAATTAAAGCTGTAACTAGTTCGTTATCAATTGCAGGTGAAACATGACAACCAAGTTTAGTTAAATAGTTAATTGCTGCAACTACCCCAGCTAAACCTTCATGATTCAAAGTTCCTGTTTCCCAGCGTGAGGGAACTTCGTCGGGTGCAGGTTTAACTTTATAGGGTTGCAAGCGTTCTAGATGTTCTCTTTTACCGTACAAAATCCCAATATGGGGGCCAAAAAATTTATAAGCAGAACAAGCTAAAAAGTCGCAATCTAAACTATGGACATTAATTGGTGCGTGGGGTGCATAGTGGACTGCATCGACAAATACCCAAGCACCAACACTATGAGCTAAATTGGCGATCGCAGCAATATCATTAATCGTACCCACAGCGTTAGAAGCATAACTGACGGCGACTAATTTTGTTTTTGGGTTAATCAGCCGTTCTAGTTCATTCATGTCTAAGGTGCAGTCATCAACATTAATATCGACAACGCGGATAATTACACCTTTTTCTTCCAACGCATACCAAGAAGAAACATTAGCGTAGTGATCTAGCCGCGTCACAATAATTTCATCACCTGGCTGCAATTCTCGACCGATCGCCCGACTCAAACTAAAGGTGAGAGTGGTCATATTTGCACCAAATACCACCTCATCACTATCACATCCAAGAAAATCTGCGATCGCTGCACGAGCCGAGTTAATCGTCGCATCTGTACGCGCACTGGTGGCAAAATACCCATGAGCATTAGCATTTGACCTCACCAGATAGTCATTCATTGCATCTAATACCGCCCCCGGTACTTGCGTTCCACCTGGCCCATCGAAAAAAATCGCAGGTTGATTATTGATTTTTTGTGTTAGTGCGGGAAACTGGCTACGTATCCATTTCAAGTCAAGCGGTTCCATAGCAGACTCCTAAATTAATCATGTTTTACTTATATTTAGTTCGCGCCGCAGTTTTTTAAAATACCTTCTATAATATTTCCCCTAACTTTGATTCAGCTAGAATACCTCAGCAAAAAAATATACTCGGCTCTCAGGTTCAAGATAACTATTAATTCCGTAAAAAGTGTTTCTGCTTAAATGTAGTTAATAATATTTAATTATTGGTAAGAATACAAAATACAGCAATAGTAGTTGTCAGATTTTAATAACTACTACTCCTAGAATATTAAAATTTATATCCCAGAAAAGCCTGATTGATGCTTCAAGAGTCATATTTGTGAATCCTGAATGCGCTCTCTTGCTAAGTTAAAAGTACATTTACCTGAAATTTTAATAGCAAAATTACCTATTAATTTATTTCGCTACAATTATTATAGTTACTGTTGAAAATTACTGAATCAGTCTAATAGTTGATATGGTCATACGTTTTCCTATAATTGCAGCTACTTTTATGGCTGCTAGTATTAGCATCGGTACACTTTTAGGCGCTGCCACCCCGGCTTCAGCCCAAGAGGTTATAACTTGTTCTAGCCGAGATAATCAGAGAAATACTTGTTCTGTACCCGGTAGAGGTAGAGTGAGATTTATAAGACAATTATCTAACGCTAGTTGTCGAGACAACTGGGGCTACCGAGGAAATCGGATCTGGGTACGAAATGGTTGCCGCGCTGAGTTTGCAGTAGGTAATGGCAGAAATGGTAGGTATGACAGAGACGATAGATATAACCGAAATGGTAGGTATGACAGAGGCGATAGATATAACCGAAATGGCAGGTATGACAGAGATGATAGATATGACAGAAATGACCGTTATGACAGAGACGATAGATATGACAGAAATGACCGTTATGACAGAGATGATAGATATTATAGATAGTTAACTGTGAGTAGAAAATATTCACTACTATCTGAAAAATACTACTTTTAGCAGATGGCGATCGCTGTGGAAAATACATCACTCAATTTAGGCGATCGCTTTTATTTTTACCCCCTATTAAACCTGATTGACTCAATCATTAATCTAGAGGCTGGTACATTGAAGGCACGAATGTACAGGTATTCATGTATCTCAGTAATGGTGCTTTTAGTGGGGGAGTATTTGACTGATAGCTTATGATTGGAGAGAAACTCCAGTACGTATATCAGGTCAGATTCGATGCAATCAAGCCAGGTAAAGCAAAAATTTCAGGCTTTGTGGACTGCCTTAGTTTTACTCAGTGTATTTTTTTGTGTGGAATTGAGTGCAGGAATTTGGAGCCACAGTCTGTCTCTATTAGCAGATGCTGAACATATTCTCTCGGATGTCGCAGCGTTGGGTTTAGCACTAGTAGCTTCCTGGCTATCTCAATCTATATCGAAGCACAATGTATTGGGACGCTACCGATTAGATATTTTGGCAGCCTTGGTCAACGGGATTAGTTTAGCTTGTATTGCTGGCTGGATTGTTAAAGAGGCTTTGGAAAGATTGCAATCTCCAGATGTGGAGATTCTCGGTATACCAATGTTGACTACAGCCTTGATTGGCTTGGGGATTAACAGTTTTAATGCTTTGTATCTACATGGATGCAGTCATCAAGACTTGAATATTCGAGGTGCCTTTCTGCATCTGCTGGCTGATGTTGCTAGTTCCGTTGGTGCGGTGTTAGCTGCGATCGCAGTTATCTGGCTAAATTGGACATGGGCGGATGGAGTTATCAGTTTATTAGTAGCTGCGCTAATCGCTATTTTTGCAGCGTATTTAGTCATTCAAAGTATAAAATGCTTGCGCGGTCAAATTACTGATATTACTAATGCTGCTTGTATGTGCAGTTTACCAGCCGAAGAATGTAGCGATCGCGCCCAAGCAGAGAAAATTTTATTTCCATCTCTCGAAGAGATGATTCGATAGATTTGTATTAAGTTAGAACTTACGCACAAAGATTGTCTGTGGAGACTGGGTGAAAGGGTTTGAGGGTATAAGGGTTTTGGATAAGTACACCCCCATACCCTTGATTTTTCGTTTTACTGCGTAAGTCTTATAAGTCAATACAGTTCATACCATTTTGGATTTTAGATTTTAGATTTTGGATTGGGTAAGGGTTGATCGGTAAGCTTTTGAGTCATCCATCTGCCGCAATCATTTTTTAATTTGGTATCAGTTACGACAACAACTTAGACTGGTGTAGGTTGGGTGTAGCGATCGCTACACCCAACCTACTATTCTCTTAACTAGGTATCAGAGCTTTCTACAGGCTAAGTTAAAAATTTTTCCTCAGATTACTTTACAAAACGCAATGTTTACCTTTAAGATATGTAACAACAGGTAAAAACACCTGAAACATACATAACCAAAGCAATCATAAAGACATGACAGCAACCTTACAACAGCGCAAAAGCGCCAACGTATGGGAGCAGTTCTGCAACTGGATCACCAGCACCAACAACCGCCTATATGTAGGCTG